>NZ_JBHWMB010000083.1:0-32292 GCF_042730015.1 Streptomyces sp. NPDC059957
GGTATCGCCCATGCCATCAGGACACCGGACCAAAACCGGCCCCGTCAGGCAAAACCCAAGATCTGAAACAGAACACGACTCATGGGGCGAGCACAGAACTCAAAACCAGATCACTAGGCCGTTTATTGTGGATCACTCCGGGGAGCAGGACGATGGCGGCCATGGTCTCTGACGAAACGCCCACCAGTCCCGTGAATCACGCCGCGAACGACCTCATCGCGTGCCCATGCTGCTTCCAGCGCACGTTGGAGGAGCGGGCAAACTTCGAGATCTGTCCAGAGTGCGGCTGGGAGGACGACGGGCAGGACGACGCGGACGCTCACATCGTCCGGGGCGGTCCCAACGGCCGGCTGAGCTTGGCGCAGGCCCGGTTGGACTACCTGGAAGAAGCGGCCGAGGGAATCGATGAGTCCATGACACGCGGTGGTGAGGGGCTGTGGTTGTCAGAAGCACGGCGCCAGGTTCCGGACATGGCTGATTAGGGCAGCGTCCAGCAACGCTGGTTTCCGTTGTCAGGTCATGCCGTTGACTGATGCGCAATGGGCGCGGATCGAATCGCTACTGCCGGACCGGACACCGAAACGGGGTGGCCGGTGGAGGGACCATCGCCAGGTGATCGACGCGATCGCCTTCAAGTTCCAGACCGGCATCCAGTGGGTCCACCTGCCAGAGAAGTACGGCAACTGGCGAGGCGTCTACAACCGGCTACGGATGTGGGCCCTCAACGGCACCTGGGAGCGGGTGTTCACCGCGCTGATGGCAAAGGCCGATGCCGAAGAGGACCTGAGCTGGGTCGCGTCGGTGGACTCCACAATCGTACGAGCTCACCAGCATGCGGCCGGGGCCCGCAAAAGGGGGCCCCGGCCGACGAACCAGCAGACCACGCCATCGGCCGGTCCCGCGGTGGACTGACCACGAAGATCCACCTCGCTGCCGATGCCCGCTGCCGTCCTCTGGCGTTCGTCCTTACCGCGGGGCAGGCCGGCGACGCGCCCGCATTCACGGACGTCATGGCCCGTCTGCGCGTGCCCCGACGGCGCGGACGCCCCCGCACCCGACCGGACGTGGTCCTGGCCGACAAGGCCTATTCCTCACGCGGCATCCGCGAGCACCTGCGCAGGCGTGGTATCCGAGCGGTGATCCCCGTCCCAGCTGACCAGCAGGGCCATCGTCTCCGACGAGGCAGCCGGGGCGGCAGGCCACCGGCCTTCGACCGCGAGACCTACAAACAGCGCAACACCGTCGAACGGTGCATCAACCGCCTCAAGCAATGGCGCGGCATTGCCACACGCTACGAGAAGACCGCAACCATCTACCTCGCCGGACTCCACATCGCAGGCATCTTCCTCTGGTCGGCCCGGTGATCCAAACGAGACCGCCTAGCACTGATCAGGGTGCTGCCTGCGGGGGTGGGCCCGTTGGCACCGCCCGGCAGGGACCACACAGCTCCCTCGCCCAGCGCGCCGATGAACAGTTCGGGCCGGCCGTCCTTGGTGACGTCGGACGCCGAGAGGGTACTGCCGAACTGGTCGTCATTCGCGGAGGTTCCGGGGATGCCAGTTGTCCCCTGGGCCAGGTTGTAGGCGCCCGCGCCGGGCTTTCGTGAGGCGATGCCGGGGACGACAGTGACCGAACCCGCCTCGGTGGCTTCGGCGATGCTCTCGCCCGGGACTCCGATGATGATCTCGGCCTTGCCGTTCCGATCGAGGTCGGCTACCGCTACTGAGCTGCCGAAGCGGTCGCCCTTCTCGTTGACGCCCGGGATGCCGGCGGAGTTCTGGGTGATCTGCACCGGCATGGTCCTGACATCGATGCCCTGGGCCGATCCGTACCAGATGGACACCCGCCCGCCGATGTTCGCCGTGTCGCCGACCTTCTCGGGTTCGTCCGGGTGGCCGAGGAGCAGGTCACGGGCCCGGCTACAAACCGATCATGATCAAGAACCTGCTGCGCCGCGGCCCGCCCGCGCTCGCCCTCGCCGCCCTTCAGGAGGGCGTCTGACGCGCACCGCCCCGGCGCCCCGCCAGCCGCCCCGCGGACGAGCGGCCGGGTCCGCCGGCTTCCTGGGCAGGAGTACCCAGGCCCCCAGGTAGGGCTGCCACAGGTAACGGAAGGCCGCCGCTGCGGTCAGCAGTACAACCCAGACAGCCACGGTGATCAGGATCCGTGTCAGGCCGCTGCCACCGAAGACGGAGCCGGCCACGACCCAGGTGGCCAGGAATGCGACTGCCGAGCCTTCGAGAGCCCTGAGGGCGCGGGCGGCACGCTCCGGGTCGAAGCCGCAGAGTCCGGTGCGCGCCGACACCACCGCGTCCGAGCGCGCGCCGGGATTGCGTGGTGAAGTCTTCGAGAGTGGTGATCGCCTGCTCGCGGCGGGCCGGCTCGCTGGGAGCGATCGACATCAGGGCTCGCACGGACGAGGTGACACATGAGCCTCCGATGACTGGGCGCGGTACGTGGTACATACAGCCGGATGTGACGGCGCGGCAGATTAACACCCGGATTTCCACTGGACCAGCGCATATGGCGCGATGGACAGTGAGCAGCCACCGACCCTGCCACCGGAGCCGCACATGTCGACGTTGAGAGTCACCGCTGAGGAACTGACCGTCCACGAACACCCGAACGCCGACGCGCTGGAGCTGGCCCAGGTGGGTCTCTACCGTGCCGTCATCGCCAAGGGGGCCTACCGAGCCGGTGAGTTCGCGCTCTACATACCCGAACAGTCCGTGCTGCCCGCCGAACTGATCGAGGAACTGGGACTGACCGGCCGGCTCGCTGGAGGCTCCGCAGACCGGGTCAAGGCCGTCCGGCTGCGCGGCGAACTCTCGCAGGGGATCGTCTGCCGGCCGCGCGCCCTCGCCGGGGTCGACCTGGCCCGGGCGGCCGCAGAGGGCACGGATTTCGCGGAGGTGCTCGGCATCACCAAATGGGCGCCGCCGATCCCGACCACCATGAGCGGGGAGGTCGAATCGGCCCCCGACCTGATGCCGTGGGTGGACATCGAGAACCTCCAGCGCTACCCGCACATCTTCGAGAGCGGCGAGCCGGTCGTGCTCACCGAGAAACTGCACGGCACAGCTTGCCTGTTCACCTACGTCGCCGAGGGCGAGCGGACGCTGGTCACCTCCAAGGGCTTCGGTGCCAAGGGGCTGGCCCTCAAGGAAGACGAGCGCAACCTCTACTGGCGGGCCGTCCGGGGCCATGACGTCCCGGCCGTCGCGGCGAAACTGGCTGCCCGGCTCGGCGCGAGCCGGGTCGGGATCTTCGGTGAGGTCTACGGAGCGGGCGTCCAGGACCTCGCGTACGGGACGGACGCCCGCACCGCCGACGCCCCGCCCGGCTACGCCGCCTTCGACGTGTCCGCCGAGATCGACGGACAGCTGCGCTGGCTGGACCCGGCCGCGGTGCTGGACAACGGCGAACTCCCGCTGGTGCCACGGCTGTACGAGGGGCCGTACGCGCTCGACACCGTCCTGGAGCTGGCGAGCGGCCGCGAGACCGTCTCCGGCAAGGCCGCGCACCTGCGCGAGGGGGTCGTCATCCGCCCGGCGGCCGAGCGCTACAGCCCGGTCGTGGGCGGCCGCGCCATCGCGAAGGCGGTCAGCCCGGCCTACCTGACCCGCAAGGGCGGCACCGAGTACGAGTGACACCGACCGGGGCGGAGGCCATCCGCGTACGCTGATCCGATGATCTTCGCTGATGACCTGGGCCGAGGAGAGCGCTTGCAGTTTGACGTGGTGTCCGCATGCAGTCTGAGCTTCATCGCCGGAGGGCGGCGAAGGCTCAGGCTGCACGGGGTCAGCTCTCAGCGCTGGGGCGGGACGTGGGACCAGTGGCCGTCATAGAGGCTCCACTGCGAGACCGGGTCCCCTCCCCCGCCCGAGCCGGCATCGAAGTACACCGCGTGCGGGACGGTGCCCATGGCGAGGGCGGCCTCGACCGCGCCCGTGTGGGAGGTGCCGAACTCCTCGGTCGTCCAGGTCTCTCGCCTACTCACCACGGCCCACCCTCTCCCTGCCCGTGTTCAGGCGGCTCCACGGTGCGGGGCCGCCTGAACACGACGATGCCGCAGCCCGGCCGCCGGGCAGACGGGTTTTCACGAAGTGGTGGCAGGGACCACGGCGGCGCCTCCGGCCTTCACCGCCTCGACGACCTGCTTGTGGATCACGGCAAGGCCGCCGGGCGGCAGCGGGGCCGGGCTGCCGGTGAGCGTGTACCACTCCTCGGCCCCGGTGTACTGGATCCGAAGCGAAGCCGTGCCGTCCGGGCCGGCCTCGGTCGTCAGGGTGACGTCGCCGGTGATGACCCCGACCTCATCCGTCATCGCGCCGCCCGGCCCTGCCTTCACGTGGTCGGTCAGCGGGACCGACGCCTCCGGGGCGGCACCGTGCCCAGCCTGCGGGGTGTTGTCGGGCTGGTCGGTCATGAGCACGTCTCCAGCATCTCGGTCAGCTTCTTCTTCTCCGGCTCGGTCACCGTGAGCTGGTAGGTGCTCTTCACGTTCGTCCACGCCGTCGCGTACCTACACCAGTAGCCCTTGGCTGGCGGCTGCCAGTCCTCGGGTCCCTGGTCGCCCTTGCCCCGGTTCGTCGCCGCGGACACCGCGAGCAGCTGGGGGCGGTCAGGTCGTTCGCGAACTCCTTGCGCCGCTCCGCCGTCCACGCCCCAGCGCCAGCTGGCGGGAGCGTTATTCGAACCGTGCGGTATTCCTACCCGCTCGGTGGGTTCCGAGCTAACGTCGCTACTGGTGTGGCTGTGGCCCGGCCAGAATTGCCCTGATGGCGTTGCGGTCTGCTGGAAGGCCAATGTCGTCGAACCATGAGGTGATGAGCTGGGTGTATCGCCAGCACACGTCGCGGTCGGCGAGAGCGTCCAGGTAACGGTGCTGGGCCGGAGTCAGCTTGGCACCCTGCTCATAGCCGGAAGGGAACGCCGCGGCGAGCAGCGGTCCCCAGTCCTCGGCGATGGTGAGGTTGCTGCAGAACGGCACGGAAGCCATGGCGGATGGCAGGAGTTCCTCGAAGTCACTGACGCGGTCGATGGCCGTAGTCAGAAGGGCGTGCCGTAGGTGGCCTTCGATGCAAGGCAGCGGGTCTCCGGCCCAAGGGTCGGCGGCGGTGGGTTCGCGGAACCAGGAGTCGATCGCTGCGGGGTCGAGCAGGGCGCGGAGGATCGTCCGCGTTGCCGTGGTGCTGCTGGCGCATCCCGGGGACAGAGCGGCGCAGGCACGGACGGCAGGGTCGGGATCGGCGAGCCAGCCGGTGGTGTCCTCACCCCAGGCCCCGATGGTCAAGATGGCGGCGGCGCGTTCACGCCGGTCGGCGCTCTCGGTGAGGAGCCGCCGGAGGATCTGGACGGTGCCTGAGATCCGATCGGCCAAGTCGGGAGATTGAAGGAGCGCGGCGGTGGCGCTCAGGGCGGCCTCTCGAATGGTGGGGTCAGGGTCTAGGAGGTGCGGGGAGACTGCGCCGTAGATCACGCCGCGGACAGCGCGGACCGCATCGGTGACACCCGGATCGTTGCCATCCTCCTCGTCGGTCGTCTCGCCGTAGGCTGCCGAATCCGCGATCTGGCCCAACCAATCCAACAAAGCCGCGCGTAGTGGCCGAGGGCGGTCATCCCAGGTGGAGTAGTCCTCGTGGCGGGCCAGAGTGCGGGGATCGTTCAACACCGAGGCGACGAACAACGCGGCGGGCGCCGTCGCGCTGTACAAGGACTCCTGATGCAGGACGGACATGTCCAGCAGTCCCAGCGCCCCCGCTTGAACCTCCGAGTCCTCGTCCAGGAGCTGGAGCAGGCGTATCGGTGTGTCCTGCGCGGTTCCGTAGGCATGCTCCAGCGCAGCCCAGTCGGTGCCTTCGATCACGGAACGCGGATCAGGCAGCCGGCCGCCCACGGCCTGACCGGAGATCGGGTACTCATCCTGGCTCGTCACACGGAAAGCATCGCCCCTGCCACTGACAAACCTCGCAGTCGGACTCCAGGAGGGTCGGAGAGTTGCCCGACGCATTGTGGGGCGCACGGGGATCAGCTGTGGGCCTGCGACGTACGGGCTTTCAGATAGGCAGTCCAGTCGGTGGCGGCGCAGCGGCGCCACTGGACGGCCGTGATCGGGTGGAGGCCGAGGACCGCGGGCGGGAGGTCGCACGCGAGGGCCACTAGGGCGGTGGTCCGGGCGGGCCGGTTGGGGATGTGATGGGCGGCCAGGCGTCGGCTGAGGGCTGCGGCGGAGATGTGGGCTCCGGACAGGTGGCCGGGGAACAGCCAGCCAGCGCTGGTGTTCGCGGCCCAGCCCTGGGGAGCGGGGCGGTCGGCGAGAGTGTTGAGGAGGTCGGCGAGGGGGATGGGCAGCGGGATCGGGGTCCGGCCCAGGGTAAGGAACGTCGTCCCGTCATGAGTGGTCAGGCCGGTGGCGGGCAGTGCTGCGATCCGGGTGAGGTGTTGGCCGAACAGGAGGAGGATCGCGCCGGCGGCCCGGACGTCGAGGTCGAGGCGGGTGTCGGTGAGGCACTGGTGGAGGAGATCCCAGTGGGAGTCCTCGTCCATGCCGACCGGGTCGGCCTTCGGGCGGTGCGGTACGAGGAGGTCGCGGGCGTGGTGGCGGCGGTGGGCCCAGACGACGAAGTCGCGGACTTCGTAGCGGGTGCCTGGGTTGGCCGCGAGCCAGGCGTCGAGGTGGCCCTGGTCGAGGGTGGCGATGGTTAGGCCGTGGTCGGCGGTCGTGGTGAGGAGTTCGGCGGCCAGGTTGATGCGGGTGTAGGCCCAGCGGAGTCGGTGCTTGACCCCGCCGACCCGGGCGGCCTGGTGGCGTTTGGCGCGGGGCAGCAGGGACCAGCGGACGTAGGCGCGGAGCAGGGCGCCATGCTCCGGGTGCCGGGCGACCGTCCGTTCCAGGTGGCGGACGATCCGCACCGCGAGTTCGTTCCGGGGCTCCAGGACCTGGTAGGCAGTCAGCAGGCCGCGCAGATACTCGGCGGTCATCGCCGTGGATCGGCCGGCGATCGTGGCATCGAGGTCAGTGTGGGAAAGCGGGCGACCGGTGGTCATGAGGTCGCGGAGAAGACGAGCGGAGCGGGAACCGCGCAGCCAGTTCAGGACCGTTCCCGAATCGGGAGCCTGAGCCAGCGCCGTCCGCATCGCTGTGAGCGACCCGGTACCCACCCCTTCGCGTAGGCCGGTAAACAAGTCCTCCAGGTGGTCGGCGACGGCGCAGCGGTCGCAGAGTCGGCCGACCTTGTAGGAGCGCGGTCCGGCGCAGCGTTCGCAGGCGTAGGGGTCGGGGACGCCGGCGCAGGGCCCGCAGACCTGACGCTGGTCGACATGGCCGATCAGTACTGGCTTTGTTCACTTCTAGGGGTTCTGGCTCAGGTTTCGGATGCTGTTGGTGATCTTCAGGTGGGCAGGCTGCGGCAGAGTTGTTGGAAGCGGCTCCGCGCTCGAGGTCTGCGGGGTGGTGTGATGCCCGGTGAGATGCATTGGCTGAGTCGGATGATGTTGGTTCCGGCTGCTGTCAGCACGTGTTGGACGTGGGTTCTGGCCGTGCCGCGGTAGCGGCAGTTCCTCAGGCCGTGGGCGTGAACGGTTTCGGAGACGGTGGCCTCGCAGCCAGCGCGAATCGCGTATCGCTGGCGCCACTCGGCTGTCGTCTGATCCGCTCTGGACTTCGTCTGGATCTCCTGGAGGGGTTGTGGCATCAGGAAGACATGGCGGCCCTTGCCCTCGGCATTGCCGGTGCATTTGAGCCGGTCGGCGCATTCGCGGCAGGACTTGCGTGGGAAGAGGACAGAGAGCCGGGGGTGGCCGTCGCCGAGTGTGGGTTTCCATGGTGGACTCGTCACGCCGTTCGGGCAGGTCAGGGTGCGGGCCTGCCAGTCGATGCGGAAGTCCTGTTTGGCGAAGCCGGGCCTCTTTCCCGCCTGCGGGTCGTCACGGACTGGTCCGAAGAGTGGGATGCCCCAGTGCTGGGCGGCGTGGTGGATGCTGTCGGGCGAGATGTAGCCGCTGTCGACGACGTGCTCGGTGGGCCGGAACCCCTGCGCGGTCAGGCCTTGGTGGATCCGGTCGAGGGCGTCGATGTCCTGCTCGGGCGCCGGCCGGGTGGTCACCTGGACGATGACGTTGGGGCCGGTCTCGTCGCAGGTTTCAGTCTGGTGGTCGCGGTAGCCGATCCAGTCCCGCTGCCCGGCGGCGGTGACTTTCTGGCTGTATCGGGCCTCGTGATCGTGCGGCGTGACGATCTCCATGCCAGACCAGGGCACTCGTGCCGAAGCGGGATCGGGCCTCCCGTCCGCTGATGCCTTTCCCGTGTTCCGTCGCTCCGTGGTCCGGCGGCTTGCCCGGTCCCGACTGGATTTCGGCCCCCGCCAGCACAGCCGGCCGTCCTCGTCGGTCCAATACTGCTGGACCCATACTTGCCGCAGAACCTCAACAGCGGGTAGTGCCCGTAGTCCGGGTGGGGCATCGGCGTCATGGACGGCTCGCAGGATGTGCATGCCGTCCTGGCCGACCCGCAGGACGTATGCGATCAGGGCATCGTCTCCCCGCGGAAGCCGCTCATAGCGGACCGGACGGCCGTAGCGGTCACCCCAGTCCGCCGTGATGAGCCCGGCCAGCCACTCCTCACCATGAGCAACGAGTTCCTCGAGAGCCATCCGCAGGGTTTCGCCGACCAGTTCACCCCGGTTGAGCCGGCGGACCGCCGCCAGCACATGGGTCGAATCGGTCCGGACCCGGCCACGGCGTTTGACCAGGCCCGCGGCCGCGAGACGTTCAACCATCACAGCCAGCAGCCGGTCCGCGCGATCTCCTTCGGCCAGCCGGTCACGGAACTCGCTCAGCACCGAGAAGTCGAAGCCGGCATCGTCCAACTCCAGGCCCAGGCAGTACTTCCAGTCCAGACGGCACCGGACGGCCTCCGCCGCCTGCCGATCGGTCAGGTTCTCCGTGTATTGCAGCACCGACACCAGCGCGAGCCGGGCCGGCGACAGCCCAGGGCGTCCGTTCGCCGGATACCAGGCGGCGAAGTCCTCGTCGACGAACAACTCGTCCAGGCGATCACGGATCCACATCGCAGCGGTGCCCCGCGGATTGCTCGCCCTGGCCATCCTCGCGGTCAGCGGCGGAACCACCCGACCCGAACCACACCCCATTGCCATCCCGGCCCCCTCCGACCGGCAGAACCACTCCGCCCGACAACAGCAGCACAACGACCGCCATCACGAACAGCGTGCTGGAGCGGTTTCACCCCACCGAGCGAAGATCACCAACAGCATCGGTTTCGTGCAGTGGCCACGGTGAGTGACGGCTGGGCGCTCCGGACGGTATGCGAAGTCGCCCGAAAATGAATGGGGGTCAGTGCCGCTGGGCTGACAGTCCGAGCCGTGGAAGATGTTGCACTCAGACTGAAGGAGCTGTTGTTCCCGGCGATCACGGACATTGCGGTGCTGTCGGTGGACGTGGATATCGAGAAGGTGCGCCTTGACGCGCAGTGCACCACGGCTGGCGCCGCCTGCCCGGGATGCGGAGTCTGCTCGACCCGGGTTCACAGCTCCTACCTGCGGTTTCTCGCTGATGTACCGAGCGCCGGACGAAGCGTCGTACTCCAGCTGCGGGTCCGCCGGTTCCGGTGCGGGAACACCAAGTGCCGCCATCAGACGTTCGTGGAGCAGATACCCGGCCTGACCCGCAGGTATGGCCAGCGCACTGAGCGACTGCGTTCCATCCTGACCGCAGTCGGCCTTGTCCTGGCTGGTCGAGCCGGCGCCCGCTTGGCTGCCGTGCTCGGCATGTCCATCAGCAGGAGTACGGTCTTGCGCCTGGTCGAGGCGCTGCCCGAGCCGGAGGTGCCGACGCCGCGGGTAGTCGGCGTCGACGAGTACGCCACCCGCAAGGGCCGCCGCTACGGCACTGTCCTGGTGGACGTCGAGACCCGCCGGCCGATTGATCTCCTGCCTGATCGAGAAGCATCGAGCCTGGCCGCCTGGCTCGCCCAGCGGCCAGGGATCGAGGTCGTCTGCCGGGACCGCGCGCCGTTCTTCGCGGAAGGTGCCACTGCCGGGGCACCCCAGGCGACGCAGGTCGCGGACCGCTGGCATTTGTGGCACAACCTCGGGGAAGCCGCTGAGCGGGCTGTCGCCCGCCATCGTCAATGCCTGCGCGTCCTGGTCCCCGATCGCGAGACGAAGGCCGAATCACCTGCGCCGCCCGAGGAGAAGGCGGATTCGCCATGGCGGAGCGAGCGGTTCGCCAACCGTGTCCGAGCCAGGCACGCCACGGTCCACGCGCTGCTGGAAGCCGGCCACAGCCGCCGCTCCATCGGGCGTCAGCTCCAGATGACCCACCGCACCGTCAAGAGCCTCGCCGACTCTGCGAAGCCGGAAGACCTCTTTCGCGGCCAGTGGCAGCACAACAGGACCTCTGTCCTCGACGAGTACAAGCCCTACCTAGACGAACGTTGGGACGAGGGCTGCACCAACGCCTGGAAGCTCTGGGAGGAGATCGTTCCCTTGGGCTATCGCGGCAGCTACGGCCGGGTCAGCGCCTACCTCCGAGAGAAGCGCACCTCGCCACGGCCGGTTTCCGCGCAGCCGCCGGCACCCCGCGTGGTGACGAGATGGATCCTCAGTCGACCCGAGACGCTGACCGAGATCGAACAGCTCCGGCTCAAGACCGTCCTGGCCAACTGCCCCGAACTTGACGCCCTGACCGGCCACGTCCGGTCCTTCGCCCGGATGCTCACCGAGCGCCAAGGCGAACAACTCCCCGACTGGCTCAACGCCGTCCGGCAGGACGACCTGCCCAGCATCCACACCCCTCGCCGCCGGCATCGACCGTGACCGCGACGCGGTCATCTCCGGTCTGACCCTGCCCTGGAGTTCAGGTGTGGTCGAAGGACACGTCAACCGGATCAAGATGCTCAAGCGCCAGATGTTCGGCCGCGCCGGCTTCGATCTTCTGCGAAAACGAGTCCTACTCGCTGAGTGACTCCTCAGCTTCCTCGCGAAGATCGTGAATCGGAAACGTCGTGGGTGAGAGATGCTCCTTGCATGCTTCTCCGTGCAGCTCTTCGGGCCGCAGCGCCCAGGCGATGGCGTCGCCCGGACCGCAGAATGAAGGATCGAGGTGGAACGTGGTCCGCGTACCGAACGGCTTCGGCGTTTTCAACTCTTCCCTGGGACCGGTCGGGTGCATCCCGGCCAGCTCCTGGCGATAGCCCTGGCCATCCAGCCACACCTCGATGACCGTGCGGACGCTGAGTGCGGCAGCTGCGGAGGGAGCCCAACGCTGCAGGTCGAACATGTCGAGCAGGGAACCGAAGAACCCCGGAAGAAGCCGCTCCCGTTCATCGACGCCAGGGCGCTGATCGCTCTCCACTGTGAAGCTGAGATCAGATCCGATCTCGACACTGATCTGTCCATGCCTGCCATCGCGACGGTGCAGCGCGTCCCAGGCCACCACCCGCAGGATCTCGGTGGGAAGCTCGGGGCTGCCCTGATCGACGAGAGAATACCTCGCTGGGCGGCGCCGCACGTGCTCCACGAAGTCGACCACCCGAAGCGGCTCGACGGTGAACCTCTCCACTCGTCCTCCCCCTCTCTGTACCTTTCAGCCAGCCACAGCCGATCATGGCACCCACCACCGGCAAGCACCACGCTCCCCGCTCGTCCAGTGGCCGTGACGGAATGTCACCAATCACGGAAGTTGAGCCAGAACCCCTAGAAGTGAACAAAGCCACCTGACGGACCACCACGAACCGGGCGTCAAGCCACTACGCCGAAGCCCTGCCCCCGCCAGAACCTCTGGCGGGGGGATGTGCTGTCTCTTCTGCTATCGGTGGCGGCCCGCCGGCTAATCAAGCCCGCTGTATTGAATTACCTCTTCGCGCGCCGGCCCGGTCACCGGAATACGCTTCCACCACCATCCACGTTCACCATCAGGACGATCATCCACCTTTTCAATACGGAGCTGATCATCTTGCTCAGTGAACGAGATGAAATTCTCGTCTATTTCCGAGAGCAGGCTTCCAAAGCGTGATCTCAGTTCAACATCAAGAGCTCCCATTCCATCCTGGATCAAGTCTCGGAGAGTCAAGGCGGCGATCAAGTCGTGGGCTCCCCAGACGGACCTGTCCGAGCTGGGCAAGGAGAGGTCCGCCTCGAACTTCTCTACGTGAGCTCTCCACGAAGCCAAAAGATCGACAAGGGGGATACTTCGCTGGCTAGAGATCTGAATGGCCACCCCCTCCAGTGCATGAATATCATCGACCGACAGGCGCCCTGAAATCCAGGACAGGTTATCGCTGGTCATGACAGTCACGGCCTTCCAAGTGTACCGGGGTAGTATGCGGTACTCCTCCACGGCGCATCATAGTTTACGATCACTCTGACGCCACCGTGGTTGAAAACTGCAGAGTTTTGCTTTTTGATGCGAACCGGCCCAGCCTGACGCAATGTCCTCTCAATTTCCGCTTGACTGGGCCTACCCATTGCCGGATTCCCAGCTCCCGTGTGCCCATGGACAAACTGCACGATCTCATCAAGCGAGTAGTCGGTGCCATGAAAATCGTCCGCACCAGAACGATTTCCGAACGGCGTCCCGCAGAACGGGGAGGAATTGTGCACCAGAACCGGTGTTTGGCCTGCCAGAACATAGTACGTGTGCAGGTCGTTCACGGTCAGGTCGTATGCGGGCTGGAGCTCCTTCCAGTGGGAGACCTTGGCAATCCGGGCTGTGTCGCCGGTCGGGGTGCGCAGGGTCTCGCCGGCGTTGAGTTCTGCCGCATCGACCCACTGGCGACGGTTTTCCGTCCAGAAGGGGTGATGGTCGGTTGCCGTGATGGAACCGCCGCCGGTGGCGGCGTCAAGGGTGACACCGGTGAATTCGCTGTCGTCGGGAGTGTAAATGGTTGCGTCGACGCGACGTGGTCCTGATTTCCCTGTGAGCGGGTCGGCGGCCTGAACCATGTCACCGACACCTATGCGCTCTATGGGGCGGAAGGTTCCATCGCCCATCAGTACGGGCGTGCCGGCGGGGAAGCTGTGCTTCGTATCCGCGCAGGCCAAAATATCGTCTACCTTTTTCCTGAAGCTCTTCAGCTTTTCCCAGAGCGGTTCAGCTTTGCTGTACCACTTCTTCCCCTTGGGAATGTAGGCCAGCCAGCCGATGCCCGGAATCGCCGCACCGCAGGACCATGCCGCATCGGTGAATTTGCTCGAGTCTCCGTATCCGATTCCTTCTAGGGCATAGGTAAGGCAGTTGCTGAGGTCGGCAATCTCTCCTGCTATGGGGATCCCACCGAGCCCGTCGGCCACGAGATGCCGAAGCTCTATATCCAGGCGCATCCGCTCTTCCCACGAGAGGTTCTTGTACCAGTGCAGCGCCTGCTTTCCGGCTTCCCAAGCGAAGTCGCCCGCGTAATCCATTCCGCCAGTGACCAGCTGCTCGAGATATTGATACTTCTCGTAGGCCTTCTCCCACCAGGTCTTCTCGTTCGCCCGCGCCTTTTCGGCGATGTACGTATCGAGGTGCTTCTGATAGGTGGCGGCTGCGGCGTTTGCGTCGGCTCCGGCGTTGATGGCGGACTGACGCGCGGATTCGGCGGCGGCATAAGCTTCGGCGGCATAGCCGCGGGCCAGGCTGGCGCTGGCTTCGGCCCATGCCGCGGAGGCATTGGCGCTGGTCGCACTGTCCCGGGCCCGCTGCTGGGCATTGCGGGCGCTAGCCGCGTGTTCGGCCGCCTTCTTCGCGGAGGCTTCTGCCTGCTTGGCAGAGGCGTCGGCCTGGTTGGCGTAGCCGGCGGCCTGTTCGGCGTAGGTCTGGGCCTGTCGGGCGTACTCTTCGGCATCGTGGGACGCGTCCAGCGCGGTCGCGGCGGTCTTCAGTGCTTCGGCCGCCCGCTGTTGGGCGAGGGCCGCCACCTGTGCGCTTCCGGCGACGATGTTCAGGATCTGCGCCGCGTGCGCGGCATTGCCCTGGTCCCGGCGCGCTGCTTGGTACTGGCCGCTTTGGACGAAGCTGCGCAGGCTCGGGGCGGGGCCCTCCAGCGCGATGTCTGCGTAGGCCTTCACCTCCGGCCCGGCGTTCTCCGCCAGGCCGGCCACGGCCGCCTGGTCGTCGCTGTGACGGGCGGAGTACTGACCGGTGGTGAGGAAGTCCAGCAGTGGCTGGTAGCCGGTGCCGTTGAGTGCGGCGTCTGAGGTCTTCTTGACGGCCGGGCCCCCGGCGTTGCCGATGCGGGCGACCTCGACCCTGTATTCGGAAACGGCCGCTGTGTGCTGCCCATCTACGAGGAAGGCGTGGATCTGGGCTGCGTCACCGCCCAGAGCGGTCTTGGCGGCGTTCCTCACCACCTCGTACGGAGAGTCGTCGACGAGTCTGAGGACCTGGTCGCGTTCGTCCTGCTGGTCCGCCGCACGCCAGCCGTTGCGGGCGTACTCCACCACGACGGCGTCCGGGGCGCCCAGAGCGCTTTCGGCAGCGGCTCGGCTCCACTGTCCCTGGGTCTCCAGGGCGGCCAGGGCCATCTTCCGGCCCGCCGCCGCGATCTGGGCGGGCTCGGCCGAGGGCTGTGCGGCTTCCTGGGACAGGCGGACGAAGTCTGCCTGAAGCTTGTCGGACTCGGCCTTGCCGTTCTTGTCCTGGGCCAGGCTCGCGTCGTACGCGCTCTTGAGGTCCTTGGCCTGGTTGATGCCGTTGGCCTTGCGTGCGGCGAGTTCATCGGCCTCGGACTTCCGGGCCAGGTCGTGGATGACCTTGGCCTTGTCCACCGCCGCCATGGCCTCCTTGGCACGCAGGAGGGCAGCGTCGGCGTGGAGCTTGGACTCTGCGGCTGCTTCCTTGGACCCGGCCGCGTGCTGGCCGGCCTTCAGGGCGGCATCGGCGGCGTTGCGGGCGTGCCGGGCGGCCGAGCGGGCCGCGTCGCGGGCCGCTCGGGCCTCGCGTGCCGCATTGGCAGCGTGACCGGCGGCGATGTCCGCGGCGCGGGTCGCCTCGGCCGCGTGGCGGCGGGCGGTCGCAGCTGCCGCGCGGGCCTCCGCCGAGGAGTTGCCGGCCTGCTCGTTGTACGCCGCTGCTTCCTCCGCGGCGGCGGCTGCGCCGAGTTCGTTCGCGGTCGCGGACGCCGCGGCCTTGGCCGAAGCGGCGGCGGCGTCCCCGGAGATCGCCGCACGCTCCGCAGCCGTCGCGGCGCCGTCGGCTGCGTCGGCTGCCTGCCGGGCGTGGGCGGCGAGCGCCTCGTCACGCTGGCCCGCTGCCGCGTGGGTGAGCGCCTTCGCCGCGGCGTTCGCGGCCCCGGACGCGGCACGGGCGGCGGCACTGGCTGCCGCTGCGGCGACCTGGGCCGCCGCGTTCGCGGCACGCGCGGAAGCGATTGCCGACTGCGCGGCCTGGGCCGCCCGCCGGGTGGACTCCGCTGCGCGGCGGGCGGCGTCGGCGGCCCGGGCGGCGTCCGCCTTGGCAGCCGCCACCTCGTCCCTGGCCCGCTCGGTCTCCTTCTTCGCCAGCGCGGCCAGCGCGATGGCCCGGTCGGCGGCCTCCTTGGCGGTCTTGCTCTCCCGCTCCGCCGCGTCGCCGGCGTCCTTGGCCTGCTGGGCGAGCTCGGTCACGGACGCGAGTTCCTGGTCCTGCGCCCGGGCCACGTGCTGGCCGAAGGTGAGGAACTCGCGGACGTCCTCGATCGAGCCGTTGAGTGCCGCGGTGGCGGCGGCACGTACCTTCGGCCCGCCGGCCGTTTCGAGCTGCGCCACGCGCACCCGCGCGTCGGAGTCGCGCTTCTTGTGCTGACCCTCGCTCAGGAAGACGCGCACCGCTTCGATATCGGAGTTCAGCGCCGTATCGGCGGCCTCCTTCACCGTCCTGCCGCCGGCTTCGCCGATCCGTGCCGCCTCGACGCGCTGGTCCTGGTCCAGAGGTGCCTTCCAGCCCTCCTTCAGGAAGGCGTCCAGCTGCTCCGGAGTCCCCGCGAGCGCCTGTTCGGCGGCCTTGCGCACCGCCGGGCCCGCCTCTGCGACGACCTGGAGAGCGGCCTCGCGGTCGTCGAGGTTCTCCGCGATGGCGCGGCCCTTGTCGAGGAAGGCGCGGATGTCCGCGTCGGAGCCCGTCAGGGCCGCCCCGGCGGAGGCCTGCATCGCCGGGCCACCGGCCTTCCAGAAGGCCACGGTCCGCCCGCGCTCGCTGACCGGGGTCTCCGCCGCTGCGGCGATCGGCGCCGCCGAAACCAGAGTCGACAGGAGAGCGAGCGGGAGAAGGCCACCGATCAGCACGCTCGACCCATCAGGCCTCCTCCCCACCCCCCAGCGTGGTCTGCCTGCTGTATGGCGCACGAATCTCCCCTTATGTCTACGCGGTACCCGCCGGGACCGGCGTGCGTGAAGCCCAGCTGAACTGGGTGAGAACTGAATGCCTGTCAGGCTGAGACCCACCTGACGGCCTGCGGGAACTGTGCTGCCCTTGCGCGGTGTTGGGCCTGAAGCGCAGGGCGCGGACATGACTGTGTCCAGGCATGAATGTCTCCCGACCTGTGAGGACCCTAAGAGGGAACCTGCCGGATTTCAACTGGCGTTGATGTCGAACTAAACTGCAGTTGATATGCGGGTCGCGAGCCGTTACCGTCTCCCCTCGGAGGGCCGCGAGCACAGGGGGAGGCCACGCATGAGTGCCAGGCCGTTTCCCGACCCGGTCGACACGGTCGAGCGCATCGTTGCCCTGATCGGGCGGGCAGGTCTTCAACCCGGGGTCGTACTGCGGGTCGAGGGCGAGGGCGGTCTCGGCTACGCATCGGGCCTGACAACGGCCGAGGTCGAGTCGTTACTCCGTGGCGACCGGACGTCCGCCGGCACAGCCCGCGCAGATGCGTGCGATCCGGTTCCTGCACGTCACCGTCAGGTCGTCGACCGGATCCTCTTTCTGCGCAGCACTCGGCTCAAGGCGGCCGAGGACGGCCGCAGGCGCACCTACCCCTGGCGGAGATCGCGGCGAGCGCAGGAACGAGCGCGCAGTGGCTCGACAGGATGCTCAAGACCGGGCGGGCCCCGAACCTCGATCACGCGACGGCGATCGCCAGGTTCTTCGGCGAAGGCATCGAGTTCCTGACGGACCCTCCGACAAGGGCCCTGGACTGGGTCCTCCAGCAGATCCACATGGACCTGCTGGAGCGAACGGTCGAGCGCCAGAATGAGGACCTCCGGCTGCTGAGGGAGTCCGGCCCGGCCGGAGTCCCGAGCTGCGGAATCAACCCCGCTGCCTGCCGCGCTGCCCACGCGCTCGCCGACGTGCCCGACGACACCGCCCAGCCCATCGTCGCACTCATCGAGTCGGTTGCCAGGCTGTCTCGGTAGAGGCCGTCCAGCGCCACACCCTCCGCATTCCACACCTCCCGTCGTCCGGCACGAGCCGGACGCCCCCTCCCACTCGCCTCCTCATGGGGGTGACATGACGAAAGTGACGTTCATGGCATTGCGCACACGCTGGTGGCTGCCGGCCACCACCGCGACCGCAGCGGTCCTCATGGGGACCGCAACCCCGCTGGCCTCGGCTGCCGAAGAGCCGGCCGCCAACGCCGGTGCCCCGTACGTCTTCGAGGACGGCTCCTACCCCGGCAGCGACCAGGTCCTGGCCGAGACCGGCGCCAAGCTGATCCGCGGTGACGGCAACATCACCCACACTTCCTGTGACGGCAAATACCAGATCAAGGTCTGGGCCCGCGACCTGAAACTGCCCGAGGAGCGGATGTGCTTCGCCGCTCCGTGGGGCACCGGCTTCCTCACCGTCTCCATCCCCGGCGCGTACCGGATCCAGACCTACGAGCGGTCGGTGAAGGCCAGCATCTCGGTCAAGGACGAGACGCAGAGCCTGGACATCCCCGGCAACACCAGCAAGGGCTTCGGTGAAGCGGGCGCCGACCCATCCGCCGCCGTCCTGCTGGAGCTGCGGGTCACCGGTACGTCGAGCGACACTCCCGTCGGCGCCGGGCAGCCCATCGACACCGCCGGGCTCGCCTTCAACACCAAGCTGACCATCGGCGACGGCAAGCGCTCCTGCTCCGGTGCGCTCGTCGATCCGCACTGGGTCCTCACCGCCAAGAGCTGCTTCGCCGACGACCCCGCCAAGAACAACACGGTGGCCGCGGGCCCGCCGAAGGACAAGACCACCGCCGTGGTCGGCAAGTCCCTTCTGATCACCAGCGGCGGCCACACCAGCGACATCGCCGAACTGGTCCCGCACGCCGACCGTGACCTCGTCATGGCCCGCCTCGCGAAGGCCGCCGAGAACATCACCCCCGTCCCGCTGGCGGCCACCGCGCCCGCCACCAGTCAGGAACTGACCGTCGCCGGCTTCGGCCGCACCCAGACCGACTGGGTCCCCTCCACCCGCCACAAGGCCGTCTTCACCGCGGGGAGGGTGACCGCGACCGGCTTCGACCTCGCCGCCAAGACCCCGGCCGACGCCACCGTCTGTGCCGGCGACGCCGGCGGTCCCGCGTTCCTCAGCGAGAACGGCAAGCCCGCTCTCGTCGGAATCACCAGCCTCGGCTGGCAGGGCGGCTGCCTCGGTACCCCCGCCACCGAGACCCGTACCGGGGCGTTCAGCACGCGCGTCAACGATCTCCACGACTGGTTCCAGCGCGTCCGTGCCCAGTCCCCTGGGTGGAAGACCCAGGCCCTCGTCCAGTCGGGCAGCAGCCTCTACCAGGGCGTCCGGGTGAACGACGGTTCCTGGACCGGCTTCGAGGACGTCCAGGCCCAGGGCGCCGCCGGCAGCATCGGCGGCATCCGCAACTCGGCCGCCGTCGGCATGAACGGCGACACCCACCTCCTGGCCGTCAGCAACGGCGGCGGGCTGTTCCACACGATCCGCAAGCAGGACGGCACCTGGGGCACCTTCGGGAACGTCTTCGACGTGGCCGGCCACCTCGGCAACCTCACCAGCGTCACCGCGGCCAACATCGGCTGGGACCTCCACGTCGTCGCCGTCGCTGACGGAAAGGCGCTCCACACCGTCCGCAACGCAGCCGGTCAGTGGACGCCGTTCCGCGACATCACCTCCGGCAAGGTCGGCAACGTGACGGCCGCTGCCACCGCCGTCGTCCGCGGCGAGCTCCAGGTCACCACCGTCATCGGCGGCAAGGCTTACCACACCATCCGCCAGGGCAACGGCAACTGGCTCGGCTGGGGCGATGTCGCCGCTGCCGCCGGAGCCACCGGCCCCATCACCTCCATCAGCACGGTCGGCTCCGGCGACGAGACCCACATCGTCATCGCCACCGACAACGGCACCCGCCAGTACCACTCGGTGCGCAACTTCGACGGCAACTGGACCCGGCTGACCGAGCTCAAGGACATCCTCGGCACCGTCACCGCCAAGTCGGTCGCCACCGCCGGCGTCGCCGGTGAGGTCGTGGTCGCCGTCACCACCGCCGACAACAAGCTCCTCCACACCACCCGCCACACCGACCGCACCTGGGCCACCACCACGGCCGTCCCGGTGCAGGGCCTGCCCGCGGCCCCCGGCGCCCTCGCCCTCACGGGCACCTGGAACGGCTGACACCGGGACGGATGCGCCGGTGAGGGTACGCCCACCAGGGTGGAGTACCCTCACCGGCTCGAGCGGCCTCCGAGAGCGCCGGTGACGGCGCCGGTGAGAGCAGGAGCTACTGCCAGCGCCCGCGAGATCGACACCAGGAGGTTGCGGTCCGCCGCCTCAGCGGCGCGTACGGCGGCCACCGCAAGGGTGCTCTGCTCCGTCGCGGGAGGGAAGTCGCCTGCCCGTGCACCCGCTGCCGCCGTGAACATCGCGGCGAGGCCGACGGCCACGGCCTCGCGCTCCGCGATCCCGCGCTCCTTCGCCTGCCGGTAGGCAGCCTGCCGTACCTCGTCCGTGCAATGGACGCACAGGGCGAGCATCCAGTCGTGAATGGTGGTCATCCTGTAGAGCAGGACCTGCTCGGGTCCGGCGTACCACGGCGGGGGAAGGAACATCCTGCTTCCGGGGGTCAGCCCGGACCGGCGGACCAGAGACCACAGGGGCCCCAGGGCCCTGATGCCGAGCAGCGGGTGCCACACGCGGTCGATCAGCCCGGGTCCGTATGCCGGGACGAGGAGGCCGACACCGATCATCATCCCGCTGACCGAGATGAAGGGCGCCAGGCTTTCGTTCAGCACGTCCCAGTCCCGGCCCGCCCATCGGGCAACGATGGCGATCAGCTTGAACAACCCGAAGACGATGTTGGCGAGGGCCGAGATCACCAGGACGAGCAGCCCGATCTGCAGGGGCCTGCCGACTGCCGTCCTCTTCGACTCGCACAACGCCGTCCGTCTGCCGATGTCGAGCAACCAGCTCCAGCAGAGGACGGCCGTGGCCGCGCTGGCCGCGACGTACGCGAGCAGGTAGAGCACGAGCATCTCGCTGATGAACGGGGTGGTGGCGTAGTACGTGTCGAAGTCCCGCGGGCGCTCCACCGGGACGTCGCCCAGGGCGAAGAGTCCCGCCAGGGCCACGATCACCATGCAGCAGGCGGTCTTCCACGCCCGTACCCGTCGCCGCGTCCGGGCGCTGTCCGCCGACTCCCCCCTCCAGTAGGCGAGCAGCACCAGAGACGCACACGCGTAGGCGGTCATGATGCAGTGGACGAGGAGCGCCGAGAGGTTACTGATGCCGGTGAGCCGGTTGACGGCGGTGATGGTGGGCGGGGAGGAGAGGACGAAGCCCGCGCAGGGCAGGAACAGCAGGGCGTTCACCGTCCGGACCGGCGCGCTGCGCCAACCCCGCGCCAGGGCCGGCAACTTCGCCAGCAGGGCCGCGCCCAGGACGGCGGCGGGCAGGTAGTAGCTGGCGTCTTCGTGCATCACCGGCCCCTCAGCGACTCCCAGATACGCCCTTCCCGCTCGTCGAGGAGCGTGCTGCCGCGCGTGCCGAGCAGGAAGGGCCGGAACTTCGCCCCCAGCAGTCGGCCGAATCGTTCCGCCCGCCGCTCCTCGGCGAGGTCGTAGTCGGTGCGCGCCGCGACATGGGCGACCGCGTCGCCGATGTACCACCGGTCCCCGAGCACGCGCGCCGCGACGGCCCCGCCGGCCGCGCTGCCGGTCCGGCCAGAGCAGCCCTCCTTGCGGTGCCACAACTCGTGTCCAAGTATCACCATCTGATGAATTGGCAGGGTGTTCCTCTCCACCGCGATCACCTCGTGATCACCCAGGTCGAGCCAGAGCCCGCTGACCGTGCCCGGCGGGAACGGCTCCAGCATGAGACGGACCTCACGCCCGCTGGCGTCCGACACGTAGGTGCAGACCGCCCGCAGCAACTCGTACGGTTCCGGCGCCGTCGGGTACATCGCCCCCGCGAACAGCTCGTCCCGGTGGCGCTTCATTTCGCGGGAAATACGGACCGCGCTCCACATGTCTTCCCCACCCGGACGCATCCCTTGCCGGCACACCGCTCGTCGAGCCCTTGAACGCATGCGCGGCACTCTGACAGTCGTGCGCCCGCGACAGTAGCCACTCAGGACGGCGCAGGCAACTGTGGCCCCGGCTCACACATCAGCCCTGGCCAGCGGCCCTTTCCACGCCCTCCCGGGCGCGGTCCTCGCGCGAGCGCCGGGCAATGGACTCGATGAGGGCAATGATGGGCTGTGCGGTGTCCTCCGGCACATCGGCGAGTGCGCGGGCGGCGTAACCGACGATGCCGAGATCGGAACCGGGGGAAGCGCCGTAACCGGCAGAACCGGCAGAATTGGTAGAACGGGCCGAACCGGCAGAACCGGCCGAAGCAAGGGTGTCCGCGTTGGTGAGGCGCTGGATGTCCGCGTCCTGGCGTGCGACGGTCCGCTCCAGAAGGTCCTTGTGGATCCGCTGGAGTACCCGATCCAGGGCCCCGGCGGGTTCGGCGACCAAGAACTCGATGCCCTCTCCGAAGAAGTCCGCGATTCCGGCCGCATGATCGAGATTCGGAGCCTTCCCCGTCTTGATCATCTTGTCGAGCCACTGGGCGCTCGTCCCCGCACCCGCCGCGATGTCCGCCAGCGAGTACGCACGCCGCTGGCCGTCGGGGGAAGTCCGCAGTCGGGTACGGCGCAGGAAGACGATGCGGTCGACCACCCGGCGGTGACGCTCTTCCGCCGACTCCGTCCCCCCGCCGTCGCCCTCGGGCAGCCGCTCACCGCGCAACAGCGCCTGCACGTCCTCCACGGGTAGCCCCGATGCGTACGAGAGACCGCCCTCGCCCTCAACCCGGAGGACGTCCTCGTCTTCGATCCCGGCCCGCTCGAGCAAGGCCGTGATGCGCCGAGCAGTCCTGGCCGGGTCCGCCACGAACCTCTCGCTCATTCCTGTTCCCCGCTCCGGGCCGGCTGGCGGCCGCTGACAACTTGAATGCCAAACAGTAACGACATCCGCTCGGCATCAGCAACCAGAGATGACAGTCACCGGACGATCCGGGACTGGGTCCAACGGCTGCGTACGGCTGGTGGCCTGTTGCAGGTACTTCCGATAGGCGACTCTCCGGAGCCATGCCCTGGGGTAGTCGATCTCCTTCCATCGGTCCGGGAGCAAGGTCAGGAAGGCCTCCTGCGCGGCGTCCGCCGCCTCATAGACGCTGGCACCCAAATGCAGGAGGAAGACCGTCATCCTCGGCATCTCAGCTCGGTAGAAGGCCTCCAGTTCGTCCTGCCGCTGTTGCTGTGCCCCCGGAAAGCGCGACCGCGTAGTCGTTGCCACCTTCACCGCGGGCAGTGCTGGCACCTCGGTCATTAGCGCCCCACCTCGGCGCGGTCGGCAGCACCGACCAGAATCTCGACGGAACGTTCGGACGACTTCTCCGACAGCCGACTGCCAGGCGGCAGCGACCGCACCCGTTCCGAAAGGCCCTGCTGGGCAAGCTCAGCTCGGCGTACCTCGGCCCTGTCCCGAGCCGCCCTGTACATCAGCCTTGCGATGAGCCCAAGCAACGAAGTCACCCCCACCACGATCACCGTCATCAATGCTGGATCCACGACCACCCCTTGACCGTGCAGTGCGCTGTGCGCTGCGTCTGGGTTTTAAAGCATCGAGCGGCCCCGAGTGTGACATCCGCAGAAGAAGACATCGGCGGTGTTCCCGGGATGCCCTTCCGCGGGCTGCTGCGCTGCCTGGCGAGGCCGTCAACCAATCCACCGGCGGCGGTGCCGGGCAAAGACCTACGGTGTCGTGACACCAAAAAGTTTTCTCTGGGGGTTGGGCATGGAACCGGTATCGGCTGCACTGCTGCTGGCATTGGCCACGGGAGCGGCAGGAGCCGCAGGTGGGCAGTCCTGGGAAGGCCTGGTTGCTCTGGTACGGCGCTGGCGCGGTCAGGATGGCCCGGTCACGGGGGTACCCGCGGGGGTGACGGATGTGGTGCCGGCTGGGGCCGAGCTGACCGCCCTGCAACAGCAGCCCGCGGACGAGCATCGAGCGCGGATCTTGTCGATCGCACTGGCGGAGCGGGCAGGGGCAGACGCGGGCTTCGCCGCCGCGCTGGAGGCCTGGCACCAGCATGCCCAGCAGGTGGCACCGGCCAGCGCGCCCGGTAACGCCTCCACCCACATCTCGGGTGGCACGCAGACTTACGTGATCACGAACCGTGACGTGTTCGGCGGGATGAACTTCGGCCAGCCCACATCCCCGCCCGCCCAGGCCGGCGAGTCCGGCAACTGAAGCCCGCCCGTGACCACGAATCCCTCCAACGCTGCCCGGATCAACATCAACGGGGGGCACCAGGAGTACGTCATCACAGCGGGGTCCATCTCGGGGCCGGTGACGATCACCACGACCGGTGCGCGGGTTCCCGCCTACCTCCAGAATCCACAGCGCTGGGTGCTGGTGGAGGACTGGGACGCCCTGGCCGCGGGAGCGCACCGGGCCCGGCCCGATGACACCGGCGACGCTGTGCCCACGTATGTGGCCCGCGATGCCGACGAGGAGCTGCTGGCACGGCTGACTCGGGCGGCCCGGGACGGCGGGCTGGTGTTGGTGCTGGGTGAGTCCACCGCAGGTAAGACGCGGGCAGCTCACCGTGCGGTGCGCGAGTGCGAGGCTCTGGCCGGATACCGGGTGCTGGCCCCGGACACCGGAGCCGATCTGGTGATCGCCGCCGATGTCGTGGCCACCACCTCCGTGCGGTGCCTGGTCTGGCTCGACGACCTCGAACGCTTCCTCACACCCGACGGACTAGAAGCAGGTGTCCTGGCCGAACTGGTGCGGCTCAGGACACCGCTCCTGGCCACCATGCAGCTACGTCACCACGACACCTTCTCCCGCCACAGCACCGACCCCCGGCAAGAAGTTTCCTCTGGCCTTCGCACGTCCGGAACGGGGGCGCGCGTGCTCAAGCAGACGGACCCCCTCTACCTCCAGCGGCGTTGGAGCGCCGAGGAGCTGACACGCGCGCAGGACTGCGACGACCTGCGGATCATCGACGCTGTCACCCACCACGGCCCCTACGGGGTCGCCGAGTACCTCGCGGCCGGCCCCGCACTACTCACCGAGTGGCGAAACGCCACCCGCCCCGGCGGCCACCCTCGCGGCGCCGCCCTCGTCGCCGCAGCCGTCGACCTCAACCGCACCGGACTACGCCCCCCATACCCCACCACCCTCCTCACCACCCTCCACCAGCACTACCTGCCCGACGACCCCCTCCTGCGCCCCGAATCCATCGACACGGCCCTGACTTGGGCCACACGCCTGCGCTACGGCGCCACCAGCC
This sequence comes from Streptomyces sp. NPDC059957, assembly GCF_042730015.1. NCBI lineage: Bacteria > Bacillati > Actinomycetota > Actinomycetes > Kitasatosporales > Streptomycetaceae > Streptomyces > Streptomyces sp. NPDC059957. The sequence continues at coordinate 24,712 of NZ_JBHWMB010000083.1, forward strand.
TCCTCCTGCCCACTAACAACCCCGATGCCTGGGACGTCTTCGACTACCTCCCAGACCACACCACCAGCCCCGTCACCGAACACGCCTGGCACAGCGCCTTGGACCACGCCACCGACGACAAACAGCACATCATCATCGGCATTCATGCCTTTGACACAGCACCCCTCGTGGCCGAAACGGCCTTTCGCTCCGTCGTCCCACGAGGTGAGCCCCACGCCCCGATCCTTCTCGGCGGCCTGCTCGCCAAGATGAAGCGCTACGAAGAAGCTGAGCCGTTCCTTCTCCAAGCCGCAGACGCAGGGAACACCAACGCCGAGGTCGCCCTCGGCTCCATGCTCGCCCTGGCGGGACGACTCGATGAGGCCGAAGTGCGCTTCCGCCGAGCCACAGAAGCCGGCGACGCCAGAGCCGCAGCCCTCCTCGGCCGGATGCTCCTCCGGGAGGGGCGGAGTGAGGAGGCCGAGCCGCTCCTGCGCCAAGCCGCAGACACAGACGAGGCAGACGTTCAGGTCTTGCTCGGTCGGGTGTTCCTCAAGGAGGGGCGGAGTGAGGAGGCCGAGCCGCTCCTGCGCCAAGCCGCAGACACAGGCGGCGCTGACGCCAAGCGCCTGCTCGGCCAGATGCTCCTCCAGGAGGGCCGGACTGAGGAAGCCGAGCCATTCCTGCGCCAAGCCGTAGACGAGGGCGATATCCCCGCGTCTACCGCCCTCGGCGTTCTACTCCTTCAGAGCGGGCGGAGTGAGGAAGCCGAGTCGCTCCTGCGCCAAGCCGCAGACGAAGGCGATATCCCCGCGTCTACCGCCCTCGGCTCCCTACTCCTTCAGAGCGGGCGGAGTGAGGAAGCCGAGCCGCTCCTGCGCCAAGCCGCAGACACAGGCAACACCCACGCCAAGGTCCTGCTCGGCATTCTCCTCACGAATGACGGGCGGAGTGAGGAAGCCGAGCCGCTCCTGCGCCAAGCCGCAGACGAGGACGAAGACAACGCCAACACCAGGGTCCTGCTCGGCATTCTCCTCACGAATGACGGGCGGAGTGAGGAGGCTGAGCCATTCCTGCGCCAAGCCGCAGCCACAGACACAGACACAGACGCTCCGGCCCTGCTCGGCGCCCTGCTCCTCCAGGAGGGGCGGAGTGAGGAAGCCGAGCCATTCCTGCGCCAAGCCGCAGCCACAGGCGACACCAACGCCAAGCGCCTGCTCGGCCAGATGCTCCTCCAGGAGGGCCGGACTGAGGAAGCCGAGCCATTACTGCGCCAAGCCGCAGACCCGGACGACCCAATCAATCAAGCCCCACCCGGCTGAACACCCCCTCTAGGAGGGTCACACGAAGAACCGGTGAGGAAGAGCGCGGCCTGGGCGGCGTTGTCGGCGACTCCGACCGGCACCCACTCGCCGGTCTGGTCGTCCGTTCCAGAAGCATGCGGGGCGCGTCGGGGGCGAGGTGCGCGGCTCGGCCTCGGGCGGTCGGGTCGAGTGGTTCGGCGCGGCGGCGGCCGGTGATCTGCCGGTCGGATTCTCGTCGGCGGTCACGGCGGTCCGCCCACTGGTCCAGCGGTTCCTCGTGCTCGCCCACGGTGCCCCTCCGCTATCGCCACTGCGCCCCGGGCAGGAGGTTGTCGGGGTCGCCCAACCATGGTGTCTCACCGGTGGGGGTGACGGTAAGGCCGAAGGAGTCGAGTCCGGGGCGGCCTTGCTCCTCCCACCATGAGTGGGCGGCTTCCACGGCGTCCCAGAGGCGCCGTGGTCCGTGCTGGTAGACGATGCCCGGCCCGTCTTCGTCGGGCCAGCGCACGGCAGCCCATGACCGGTCGTTGAGGGAGTAGAACCAGGCGGCCCCGGTGCCGTCGTCCTCGCGGAAGGTGATGTGGGTGATGTGGGGGACTGCGAGGCCGATCACGAACTCGGTGTCGGCGAGCTGGTCGGGCTGCACGGCCGTGCCGGTCGAGCCGGGCCAGGTGGTGACGTAGTCGTCGTGGGTCGGCCACACGGTCCGGTGTGACCGGGCCCGCATGAACTCGAGGCCGGCCTTGAACCGGCCGGACGCGGTGCCGTCGCCGTACGCGGTGAGACGCAGCTTCACGCACGTGAAGACCTGGTCCGGGGTCGTCTATGTCGCGTTCGTCGTGGACACTTTCTCCCGCCGGATCGTCGGCTGGTCGGCCGCCACCTCGAAGGAAACCAGGCTCGTCCTGGACGCCCTGGAGATGGCCCTGTGGCAGCGCGACCGCGACGGACTCCCTTATGAGCGAGGCGAGTTGATACACCACTCGGACGCCGGGTCGCAATACACGAGTTTCCGGCTCGCCGAGCACCTGGACGCCGCCGGCATCGCGGCCTCGATCGGCAGCGTTGGCGACGCCTACGACAACGCCCTGATGGAATCGGCCATCGGGCTGTTCAAGACCGAACTCATCAAGCCCGGGCGGCCTTGGAAGACACTCGCCCAGGTCGAGCTGGCCACCGCGGAGTGGGTGGACTGGTACTGCCACCGCCGCCTCCACGGTGAGATAGGCCACGTCCCACCCGCCGAATACGAGACCGCCTACTACCTCACGACCACAAAACCCCAGGTCACAACCAACAACTGAGATCTCTACCGAACCCGGAACGGTTCACGCAGCGGTGACCGTCACGGCAAGGATCAGGCCGATCGTGTCGGTGAGGATGCCCCGTTTCCGGCCGACGATCTTCTTGGCGGCGTCCGTTCCCTGGCTGGTCACGGGCACGTTGGTGGAGGTCTTGATGCTCTGGGTGTCGATGACGGAGCCTGTGGGTTCGGGCTTGCGGCCTTCCTTCACGCGGGCCAGCGCGGTGAGGTCGTAATTGAGCTGGGTGAAGATTCCCTCGTCGCGCCAGGCGGCGTAGTAGGCGTAGACGGTGCCGTGGCTGGGGAAGTCATGCGGGACGTATTTCCAGGGGATTCCGGTGCGGTTCACGTAGAGGATCGCGTTGAACACGTCGCGGAGTTCGACTTTCGCCGGCTGTCCGGTCGGGCGGCGGTCGAGCCGGGCTTTCCGCCATGCCGTCAGGGTCGGCTCGATCAGGGCCCATCGGGCGTCGGACAGATCGCTGGGGTACGGCTTGCGCTGGCTCACGCCGTAGCGTCGGCACGTACGGGGCGGACGGCGCGGTTCCGTTCCCGTTGGGCGTTTCTCCCTCATCTTCAAACCAGACGGACTTCATGTAGGAGAAGCGGAGTAAACGGGTGGCCGGGCCGACAGCTGAGGCCGTGGAGATGAACGTATGGGGCAGATGCCTCAAGAGCGGCAATCGTATAGCTCGCCTATCGGAACAAACCATCCCTGAATACCCACTAAGAGACGTAAAAACGCCGGTTCCTCGCGTACTCCTCTCCATCACGCTTGCCGGACCCGCCCCATCTGGCAGTTCTGGGTACGTCCCGGCTTTGTCAGGGCCGCTCTCCCCCTCCCCGGCATCACCCGGATCAGGCTGCCCTCAGCTTCAACCCGACTGCTGCGACAGCGGGTTGGTGCAGGTCTTCCACCTCCACTCGAACCAACAGCGCCTCACGGCGCAACCAAGATCTGTGCCAGAACCCATTTCTCGTGAGCATTCGGGGGCCCGTTCTGTGGACCGACATTCCGACTCCGACGGATCCCCCGGGGCGCACTCGCTTCCCGCGACAGTACGACCGACACCCCTGTCAGCCTCGGCGGGAGCACGGTAGCCGAGGCTGCTGTGGGGACGGTGCGCTTGAGGGTGTCGGCGGACTCATGCAGTTGGTGTTCTCCTGGGGTGGAGCGCGGAGTGCGTGCCAGGGGATGCCGGGAGCGCCGAGTTCAGGACGGACTGGAGTTCGCGCTGGTAGGAGGCCAGCCTGCGGGTTCTGCCGATGGTGAGGGCGCCGATGAGGTGCCCCTCCTTGTGGTAGCTGACCTCGAGGCGGCGTTCGCCCACGAGGTTGTGCTCGGCGATCCTCGTCTCGTCAGCGAGTGCGGGCAGGCCGACCGAACGGATTCGGGCGCCGTGCAGGTCCGACCAGAAGGACGGGACTCCGCTGAACGGCTCCGGTTCGCCGGGGTGCAGCAGAGTGTGGGCGGCGGAGGCTGCCTGTTCCACGGCGTTGTTCCAGTGGCCGAGGGTGACCGGCGCGTAGCCTGCCAGCGGGTGTGGGACGCGCGCGATGTCACCGGCCGCGACGACGCCGGGGACGGGTGTCCGGTCGGAGAACAGGGCCCGTAGGTACGGGTCGCAGTGCACGCCGTTCCCGATGGCGAGGCCGGAGTCCGCGAGCCAGCCGGTGGCGGGCACGGCGCCGAGAGCCAGGACCGCCGCGTCCGCGGGCAGCTCGCTGTGGTCGGAGAGGCGGACGCCGGTGAGGCGGCCCGTGTCGCCGGCGAGGAATCCGCTGACTGTGGTGTGGGTGCGCAGGTCGATGCCCGCTTCGCGGTGCATGGTGGCGACGAAGCCTCCGGCGACCGTTCCGACGGCGCGTTCGAGGGGCTGGGCGGCCGATTCGACGAGGGTGACGTCCACGCCGCGCGTGCGTGCGGCGGCCGCGATCTCTCCGCCGAGGAAGCCCGCTCCAATCACCACGAGCTTTCGTCCGGGGCCGAGTTCGGCCCGCAGTGCGATCGCGTCCTGCCAGCCGCGCAGTGTGTGCACCCCGCGCGGTAGCGGGGGCCTGTCGGCGGGCCAGGCCCGGGCGGCGGAGCCCGTGGCGATGACGAGGCCGTCGTACGGGAGCTGGGTGCCGTCGGCGAGGGTGACGGTACGTGTGCGCGGGTCGAGGTGGACGGCGGGCCGGCCGAGTTGCCAGCGGGCGTCGAGTCCGTCGGGCAACGGAAGTGCGGTCAAGGGCGCCGGGTCCTGCGCGGTCAGGACGTCCTTGGACAGCGGGGGCCTGTCGTACGGCAGGTAGGGCTCGTCGCCGACGATGGTCAGGGAGCCGGTGAAGCCCTGGGCGCGGAGCGCCTCGGCTGCCCGCAGACCGGCGAGGGAGGCTCCTACGATCACGATGTCGCGGGGCGTTGTGAGGCTTGTGCTCACGGTGTGGCCAGCGTGTCGGAGGTCGTCGTGGGGGTTGCCGTGACCGTGATGGCGCGGGCCGGGCAGACCGCTGCGGCCTTCACGGCCTTGTCCAGCAGGGCGCTGTCCGGGGCGGAGTCGTAGACGAGGTAGTCCTCGTCGTCGAAGGAGAAGACCTCGGGCGCCGCGAAGACGCACTGTCCGTGGCTCTCGCAGAGGTTCATGTCCACGGTGATTTGCATGGGTGGCTCCGTTGGGGCGAGGACCGGTTCTAGTACCGGGGACGGGTGGGGGCGGGTGGGGAGGGGTGTCAGCTGATCGGGGGGTTGAAGCGGGAGTAGTCGGGGTCGCTCCAGCGCAGGGGCGAGGCGGCGGCGATCTCCCGTACGTCCGTCACGGAGAACTCCACCAGGCGCCGTGTCGCGGGGGCCTGGGGGCTTGCCTCGGTGTCCCACACGGTGTGCGCGGTGCCGGAGAGATAGAGGGCGGAGCCCGTCTTCCAGTCCGGGAAGATGATTCCGGCGGCCGGGTTGAGGACCAGGTTGCCGAGCGTCAGGAACATCGCGTTCCCGACGTAGTCGGGCCAGCGCAGCAACGTGGGGGAAAGGACCTGGACGAAGCCGGGGTTTCCGCCGCGGTGGGACGTGTCCGCGTCACCGGTGTCGGAAGCGGTGGCGATGAAGAAGGTGTCGGCATCGCGGATCGTCTGTTGCTGGGCCGCGCTGAGTGCCGTTGCGGAGGTGGCCGTGCGGGCCGCGCTGGGGGCCTGCGCCTCCCCCGCCGCCTGGATGCGGAAATCCCTCTTCTGCAGGTACTTGGGGCAGTTGGCGACGACTTGGTCGAGTTCGACGTGCAGTCCGCCGGCGGTGGGGAGCGCTCTGCCGTTGAGGCGCATGCGGCGCCGGGTGGAGGGCTCGATGGCGATCATGCCCAGACGGTTGCGCCCTGCCGCTGTGCGCGTGGTGCCGGCGGAGCCCAGCAGGTCGGCCAGGGGGTCCTCGGGCAGGGGGAGCGCGTCGATGATGAGGGTGCGGGGGTCGGGCGAGTGCAGGAAGCCGGGGGCGCCGGTCAGCTGGGTGGCCCAGACCCGGCCTTCATGATCCGTACCGCCGATGACGATCATCGGCTGCTTCGCGAGGAAGTCGCAGCGATGGCGGGGACGGTGTCGCCGATGGCACCGAGGGAGAGCGCCGCCTGGTCGGTGAGGTCCGCGCGGTTCTGGACCTGGATTTCGCCGGGGTGGTAGCCGGTTGCCACGGCAGTTCCTTCCGTCTGCCGCGACCGGGGACGCGGGATCGTCATGGGACCGGCCCCCGGTCGCGCTTGGGGGCTGGTGGCGGTTCTCGCCTGGACGCCGCTAACCTCTGAAATCAACTTTAACAGTTAGTTTTCAAAAGTGTCAACCTTTGATCTTGGATTAAGTGGTTACTGTTGATCAGGCGCCCCTCTAGAGGTCGGGTGCCCTCACAGAGAAGGAAGGAACCGCCCTGTGCAGCCATCCCCGAGGCCTGACTTCCGGCCACTGCTCGGCGAACCGCTCTCCATCGACCTGCTCAACACCCGCTGGATCGACAGCACCGGCTGGCACGACCTGCTGGACTCCGTCGAAGGGCTGCGCATCTGGCTCGAGAGCCCACACGTGCGCCAAGAGCTTGCCGAGCGGCCGGCCGTGGCCGACGACGAGACGCTGAGCGCGATCCTCCAGGTCCGCAGCGCGCTGGACGACGTCATCGATGTCCCCGCCCCCTGGGGCGAGGGCATCGTCGGCGGACTCAACGCCGTACTGGCGCACGGCCGCGTCCGTCGCCTGCTGCTGCCCGAAGGGGCGGGCACCACCATCGAGGTGGACGCACCGTCCTGGCTGGCGGGCTGGACAGCGGCCGAGGACTTCCTCCGGCTGCTCGGAGAGCGGCCGGAACGGATCCGGCCGTGTGCCAATCCGGAGTGCATCCTGCACTTCTACGACATCTCCAAGAACGGCACACGCCGCTGGTGCTCCATGGCCGCCTGCGGCAACCGCGCCAAGGCGAACCGGCACTACGCGCGCCACTCTCAGGGCTGACGACGCGAAAAGGTCCGGGGACTGGGTCGAAAACCCAGGCCCCGGACCTCTTCGCACGACGGGGCCCTACCCGCCGATCCGGTACTCCGTGCCGGCGCTCCCCGGCGCCCGGTCCCGCAGCTCGGCTCGGCGAACCTTGCCCGAGGTCGTCCGGGGCAGGGCCGAAGTGAACTCCAGGACGCGCACCCACTTTTCGGGCGGCAGCTCCTCCCGCACCAATTCGAGGATCCACTGCGCGGTCCACTCACCGGCCTGCTGTCCCTGCGCGATGACCACGTACGCCTTGGGCGCCCACAGGCCCACCGGATCGGGAACCGGGACCACCGCGGCATCGGCCACCGCCGGATGGCGCAACAGCACCGTCTCCAGCTCGCGCGGCGAGATCCGGTGGTCGAACGCCTTGAACATGTCGTCGGAGCGGGCCAGGTGGGTGAGCCTGCCGTCCGGGGCGCGGACGGCGAGATCACCCGTGTGGTAGTGGCCGCCGGCCAGCGCCTTCGCCGTACGGGCCGGGTCACCGACGTAGCCGCG
>NZ_JBHWMB010000084.1:0-10298 GCF_042730015.1 Streptomyces sp. NPDC059957
AGTACGCGGGCTTCCGCCCGGCACGCCGAGAGCACGCACCAGACGCCGCGAGGCCGCCCTTCGGGCGACGACGGGAATTTGACGACAGGCCCTAGCGCCCCAAGCGGCTGTCACCCAGCACACCCAATTCCACAGACCAGAACACCCGATCCGAGAGGCAAACCTTATGAAGCACATCGTCGGCGCACTCCTGGCCACGACGACCCTCCTGGCGGGCGGCATCGCGGCCGCGGCACCCGCATCGGCCGCGACCAGCTGCTACGCCAGCAGCTGCAACGGGCTGGACCCCAGCAAGACCACGTGCAACAACGACGCGCGGACCGTCGAAGTCGGCAACGGCAGCGGCAACATCCAACTGCGCTACAGCCCCTCCTGCCGCGCCGCGTGGGCGCGCCTGCAGTGGAGCAGCGGCGCCGGCACCATCGAGGTCAACAACGACCGGGGCAATCGCTACACGGCGTCCGTGAACTCCTCGGGCAGCGTCAACGTGTTCACCCGGATGGTCAACGACAAGGACATCACCTCCAACGCCATCTACACCTACGACGGCGGCAAGAGCTGGGACTCCACCCCCCGCTACTGACTTCTAGAAGCAGGACTACGCCCCGGTCGTCATCGCTCCCGGGGAGCGCCTGCACCTCGGCGTCGTCAACTGCCAGGCCCCACCTCAGCTTCATCCCCACCCACCTCCCGCTTTCTGGACCTGGGCACTTTCGATAGTCCCGTAGGTCGCGTTGAGGCCGACGACGATGCCGAGCCCCGCTATGTCGGCTGCTGCTCGTTTCAGGGCCGAGCAGGAGCAGCACACCCCACGCGCACGCCGTCGCGTTCGCCCTTGCGGGCTGGGCAGTGGGTGAAACTGCGGGTTATCCCGGGCCGATCCGATGGATTGACGGACTCCCATTTGCAGGCGATAGTTGCGCGTCCGGGAAGGGGCCCGGGAGCACAACCAGGGGTGGGGCGCAATAGCCATGCACGGCACGAACGAAAACAACCAGGCCAACCAGGTCAATGAGGACAATGGCGTCACCCGTCCCGCGGGTGACGCGGCGTCGGACGCCACCGTGATGGCCGCCGGAGCCGGGCAGAAAGTCACAGAAGCGAACATCTCTGCGTCCGGCAGCGCCGCGCAGGACACCCCGACGGATGAAGGCGTCGACGGTGCCCGTGCAACGAGCCGGGCGCTGTTCACCGCGCGGCGGTTGGACGCGGCCCGACAGGCCGCCCGTAGGGGACTGGAGGCGTACGGGCCGGACGCCGAGCTGTCGCTGCTCCTCGCGCTCGCACACGTGGCCGAGGATGACGACGAGGAGGACGACCGCGCCGAGCAGATCTACCGGGACGCCCTGGAGGTGTTCCCCGACCACCTGGGGCTGCTCGCCGGGTACGCGGAGCTCTGCCTGCACAGCGACTTCCAGGACCGTCCGGCCCGCAACACCCGGGGCCCCGCCCTCGCGGCGCGGGTGGCCGAGCTGGCCCCCGGCTCGCCCGAGGCCCTGCGCGTGGCACGGGTGCGGAGCGCGCCGTGGCTGACGGCCGCAGGCGAGAGGGTGGCGCGGCGGCCGCGTGTTGCCCGTACCCAGATGTTCGACCTGCGCCAGGCACTGGCGACGGGCCACGGTGTGCGCGCCGCGGCCGAACAGGCGCGGGCGGATTCCGGGCAGCGGCCGGACGACGCGCGCCGCGCGATGCTCGCCGAGGCCCTCGAGGTGCTGAACCGGCCCGGACGGGTGGTGCTACTGCCGCTCGTCCGCAAACCCTCTGAGACGGGACTCGTGCGCGCCGTGCTGATCAGCGCGGTTCTCATCGCCGTGGTCTGCCTGGAGCTTCCGCAATGGCTGTGGTGGGCCGGGCTCGTGGCCTACGGCGCGCTGCCCTTCTGGCTGGCCGGGGTGCTGCGCCGCGCCCGGCGCCGGGGTGGGCATTCCGCTGCCGCGCATCCGGTCCCGCTGGATCCGGCGCTGCCGGAGCTGCCGCCCGTGCCGCCGTACTCGCGCCGCGAGCTGGACCTCGCCCTGGTGGGGGTGGCGGTGGTGCTGGGCTGCCTGGTGGGGGCCGGGGTGTGGTCGTACATGCTGAGCACCGAGTATCCGCGCTACGGCGTCACTGCCCCGGAAACGTTCCAGGGCATGCGGCTCCTGTGGAACTCCCCGCTCAACCAGGATTTGGAGGCGGCCTCCGCCGCCACCGATCCGGAGGGCTACGAGTCCTTCACTCACGCGTACGGCGACCTCAAGACCAACGACGGGCTCATCGGCGTCCGCGTGCTGACGGGCGACTTGCACGACATGTCGGCGGACACCCTGAGCTCCTTCGCGGACTCCGTGCGCGCCGGGGCCGACCGAGTCGGCGCGACGGTGAACCGGTCATGGAAACCGGCGGCCGGACCGGCCGGGGGCTGGTTGGAGTGCGTGGGCCTCACCACCTCCGACGGTGGCCGGCGTGCCGTGTGCCTGTGGGGTGACAAGGGCAGCTCCGGCATGGTGACGATCATGGACCCGGACCTGGCCGCCCGGGCCGACTCCCTGACCCGTGAGCTCCGCGCGGCACTCATTCACCCGGCGGACGATGCGGAACGACAGCGGGGCTGAGTCCCGGCCCTCGCCGCGCGAGGCCGCGGCGAAGCTCGCGCCGTGGATGCCGAGGTCGGTGAGCGCGGCGGTGGTTCCGCCTGCGGTGCACCTGTGCGCGTTGTCCCGGCGATTCGGTCTTCGTCAGTGCCCGTGCCCTCCTCGTCAGGTAGATCCCTGGCGAACTTGCCCGCTCTCTCGGTCTCGCCGACCTGCTTGTCGTCCGCGATGACGCCGCAGTTGCCGAAGTTGCTGTCCGGGGAGAACAGTTCAACGACTCCGGGAACAGGACCCCTACCGGCTGGTAGCTTCGTTCGGAAACTCTTTCTATCCGAGGAGTACGCCATGAGGATGCGTCAGTTAGCCCACCGGCGAACGTCCGTGCTGGCCCTTGCGGTGGCCGCGGCCACCGCAACAACTGTGGGAAGCGCCCCTGCTGCACACGCCGCCGGACCCGCCGAACTTCGGCTTGTCCCTCTCGGCGCCGGCTACGAGGCCGGACTTCAGCAGCAGGTCGGGTATTGGAACCTGAACCGGCTGTCAGCCGCATCGCTCAACGGTGACGGGTCCGAAGCCGTCGCTCCGGCAGCCGGGTGGGATGACACCGCCCGGCCCTGGGCCGGCGGCGGGAAGATCACCAAGACGGTAGGCAAGCTGGTGATGCGGATGCGCAACGCCGACGGCACGGGCACGACCGATAACCTCGCGGCCTGCACCGCCACGGTGGTCAAGAGCCAGAACAAGAGCGTGGTGGTCACCGCGGCGCACTGCCTGCGCATCAACTGGGGCCTGAATGCTCCGCTGGACTTGAACCAGGTCGCCACGAACGTGCTGTTCATCCCCGACTTTCGGGGTGAGAACCTGCCGCGCGTCGCACCGGGCACCGACCTGGAAGCCGGCCCTGTGATTGGCCCCGACGTGGCACCGTACGGCGTGTGGGCGGTGACCCGGGCCTGGTTGACCGAAGGCTGGGCTGCCCAGTCCAACCACTTCAACAACAACGATATGGCCGCCATGGTCGTCGACAACCCCGCCGACGACCGTCCGATCGAAGACGTCGTGGGTGGTGGCCAGTCGATCGGTTTCAACCCGGCCCGCAAAACGCAACGCACCAATTTCGGCTACCCCTCACTGAACTTCAAGAGCTACAGCGGCCCCAACTTCTCCGGCACCGGTGCAGCGGTGATCAACGGCTCTCCGAACGTCAACAACATCCCCGCCCCGCAGCAGCGCATCTACGACGGACGCTCGCTGTTGTTCAGCCAGGGCCCGTCCTGGATCAACCGTGAGTGGTGGTGGGACACCAACAGCGATCTGATGAAGACCCAGCTCAGCCCCGGATCCAGCGGCGGACCTTGGTTCAAGGACTTCGACCCGGCCACCGGCGAGGGCGTCCTGGTCGGCGTCACCTCACACTTCGCCCAGTCCAGCACCGGCGGCCTCGACGCGATTGCCGAAGCCGAGAATCGTGCCCCAAGTCCCTACGTGGCTGGGACGAACTTCGGCAACCAGGAGAAGACCACCTTCGAGACGGCGCAGTCCGCCACCCCCGGACCTTGACCCTGTCTGACTCCCTCAGGTACTCCCCGGGCGTGGTGCTCGCATCCGTCCTGCTGTCACTGACGACACCACGCTGCGCACGCCTCATCGCGGCAACTTCGTGATCACGGTGAAGCCGGCCGAGGTCCCCGGCGAGCGGAACATTCGGATCATCCTGCCGAGTGACCACACGACCGGCGGGTCGGAGGGTGGGCCGGTGCGGGGCCCTGGCTGGGACGGAACTCCCGGAAGGCCGCCGTGCCGGCCCACTGCCGCGCGCGACGCAGAAACACGACCGAAGCGCTCATCGGCGCAGGCAGTCATTGGGCCCGCGCCCTCAGACCGCGCTCGGGTCCTGATACACCGCGTCGAGAGCCAGATGCGCGCCCCCACGCGCCGCCGCCGTGAAGCCCAGGGTGGACAGCAGGACTTCGCAGCCGCCGGCGTCAGGCGCCATGACCCGGTCGCGAACCACTTGCCGAACGCGGTCGAGCATGAGGTCGCCGATGTGCGTGAAGTAGCCGCCAAGCACTACCACTCCGGGGTTGAGCAGGTCGGCCAGAACCGCGATCCCCAAGCCTAGATCGTCCGCGACGCGGCCGAGTGCCTCCAGGGTGCGCGGGTCGCCGAGCTCGGCGCGGCGGTGGAGTTCGGCGAGCCGGGTCTCCAGCTCGACGGCCGCTTCGTGGATTTCGTCGCCGTCGTCGGCCGCGAGGCGGAGAATGGCGTCCAGCCCGACCATCGTCTCCCAGCAACCGTGACGTCCGCACACGCAGGCGCGGCGCTCGCAGCCGAGGGGCATGTGGCCGACCTCGCCGGCGAAACCGGCGCGGCCGCGCAGCAGGTGGCCGTCACTGATGATGCCTGCGCCGATGCCGCGTTCGCCGGTGATGCAGACCATGTCATGAACGTCCATGTCATGAACGCCCATGTCCTGGACCCGCACGTACTCGGCGATGGCGCAGGCCTTGGCGTCGTTCTCCAGGGTCAGGCGGGGCAAGGCAGGTGTGAGGCGGGCACGCAGTTCCTCGGCGACCGGGACGTTCCGCCAGCCGAGGGCGGGCGCGTACTCAACGGCGCCCAGGCTCCTGTCCATCACCCCGGGCACGGCGAGGGTGATGCCGATCGGACGCTTGCTCTCGCGTTCCAGGGCGGACATGCAGTCCTGGATGGACCGAGCCGTGTGGTCGAGTACCGCATCGGTTTCGGCATGGACGACGTCGAGCGCACTGCGGTGCTCGTATGCGGTGTCACCAGTGAGGCTGATGGCGAGTACGTGCACATAGCTGGTACTGATCTCCACGCCGATGCCGAAGATGTCCCTGCCGTCGATATGTACGAGGGTGCCGGGGCGGCCCACGGCGCCTTCCCGCTGCGTCGGCCCCTCGCTGACCAGGCCGAGTGAGACGAGTTCGGCCACCAGGCTGGTGATGGTCGGCTTCGGCAGCCCCGTGTCGCCGGCGATCTGGGCACGCGAACGCGGCCCGGAGTCGCGCAGGATCCGCAGCACCACACCGAGGTTGGTGCGACGGATGGACCGCCGGTCGCGCGGCTGCGCAGGCCCGGAATGGGCGTCGTTCGGAAGCGCCGCCGTTCGCAGGTCAGCCTTCAACTGTTCCTCGTCTCTGGTCGAGCCGTACGACCCTCATGATGCTGACAAGTGTCCGGCATCGCTCCCTCCCAGAGGTCTTGACACCGTCTATTAGTTCGGATCTTATTCAAACTAATTCAACGCGGCATCGACCCGCAGGCCCGCCCCTTCGGGCGGTCCAGCCAGAGAGGAGTCTCTGTTGTCGGCTCGTTCCAGAAGCAGCATCGCCAGTGCCCTCGTCGCGGCGGCCGTGGCACTGGCCGGCCCGGCGGCATCCGTGCCGGCCTCCGCAGCCGCTCCCACGTACTCGGTCACCATCGGCTCCAAGGGCCCGTGGGCCAACCCCGACGACACACCCGCCGCCACGTACATCGACAAGGACGGCTCGTTCTACTACCAGTCGGCCCACGCCCTGTACGCGGAGAGTGACCCCCGCAAGTGGACGTTCTACCGGGGCAGGGACTTCGACAGCGCCAAACGCGACGCCCGACTGAGCGAGGCGGTCAACCCGGCCAACGCTCTGGACCGCAATGACGACACCACGTGGCGGTGCAACAACAGCCCCACCGGCCGCGAGTCCACCTACGCGGACGCCGGTTCGCACTACTCGCAGCGGAACTACTGCGACCTCATGGGCGTGTGGGTGGACCCGGACTCGGGCGACTGGTACGGACTGGTCCACAACGAGTTCACCCCCGATCCCTTCGGGGACAACCTGCACTACGACGCGATCGACTACGCCGTCTCCAAGGACCAGGGGAAGACCTGGGACATCAAGGACCACGTCCTCACCTCCCCTTACAGCACGAGGCGGGGTGACAACGCGGCCTTCCCCCACGACACCTACCACTACGGCAACGGGGACGCCCGGCTGTTCGTGGACACCGCCTCGGGCTACTTCTACGTCTACTACAACTCGCGCGCGATCCCGAAGGGCGGCGTCCCGGGCGGATGGACGGACGGCAGCCGAGGCCACGTGGCCCGCGCCCCCATGTCCGGGAAGATGGCCCCCGACTCCTGGCGCAAGTGGTACGACGGCTCCTGGTCCCAGCCGGGAGTCGGCGGTCTGGAGAGCAACATGGAGCCCGTCGACGCCGACAACCCGACGGGCTACACCCCCGTCGAGAACGACTACGACCCGGCCACTCCCGGCAGCGTCGCCGAGCAGCAGGCCGGCGGCGAACTGCCCGCCAAGTCCGACCTGCTGACCATGAGCGTCGTCTACAACGCCCATCTCGGTCTGTACTTCGGTGAACCCGAGGCCGTGCACCAGGACGGCTCTGAAGCTCAGCGCTTCTACGTCACCGACGACCTGTCCACCCAGAAGTGGCGGCTGATCGGCGACTCCGGCGCCTACCGGTCGGGCTCCTGGTACCGATGGATGCTGGACTCCAAGAACAAGACCGGCTCCACGATCGTCGGCAAGACCTTCCGCAGCTACTGCTCGTTCTTCTGCTCGAACGGCGCGGACGGCGAGTACTACAACACCACCGTCGAGACCAGCGCCCCCGCCGCCCCCGTCGTCTCGGGGTCGACCTACACCGTCCACAGCGGCAACGGCCGCATCCTCGCGCAGGCCGCCGGCAGTCGGGCGACCACCTCGTTGCCCACGACAGACCCCTCCAGTCGCAGCCAATGGGTCTTCACCTCCAACGGCGACGGTTCGTACCGCATCGCCAACGCCGGCAGCCGGGAGCTCCTCGGTGTGGACTCCACCCGCGACAGCGGGCGAGCCTGGGGCGCTCTGCCGACCGTAGCCGCGGAACGACCCGGCGGGCCCACCGTCGGCCAGCAGTGGTTCGTCATTCCCGGAAGGAGCGTCGACGGCGCATCCACCGGCACGGTCCGCCTGGTGAACCGCTACAGCGGCCTGGTGCTCGGCATGTCGGGAGTCTCTGGCCGGCTCGCTGAAACCACGCCCACTCGTGCCTGGACCGACACCACCCTCAATCCGGTCGGCGGCGCCCGGACCGCCGCCGAGCAAACCCTGACGCTCACGCCCGCAGGACGGCCCGACTCCTACCGGAGAGCCGCACCATGAGCCGGGACCACAGGTCGCGGGCCCTGGCCGCCGAGCCGGTGGCTGTCCGGGACTACCGGCGCCCGCTCGGTCCGCTGCTGCGCACGCTGGACTCCCAGAAGCTGTTCGCCAGGGCCCTGACCGACCAAGAAGGATGCGGCCCCGGGAACTCCTCCACATCCGCAGACAAGAGGCGGAAATGCCGTACTGGTCGACCAGTGGCCCGAGCTGCGTGGACCGTCGCCCATAAGGGAGCGGGGGACCGCGCAGCTCCACGCTGCAGACGTTGTCGAGCTCAAGCCGGCGGAGTGCCGGACCCGCCCTGGGGCGGCCGAGGAGCGGTCCTGGGCCAGGCGCACGGCGGCCTGGGACGGCGGGCAACGGCCGAATTCCTTCTGCTGAGTGCAGGATTCCACTGCGAGGCTACGGGCGTCCATCCGGATCGCACCAGACGGAGATCCCATGAACCGAGTACGCTTTCGCCCCGCCTTATTAGCCGCCGCCGCGGTGCTTGCCCTGGTCCCGGCCGGGCTTGGCGCCACGGCGGCGCAGGCTTCGCCCGCCACTTCGGCTGGTGCCCCGGCCGCCCTGGCCGGCAGTGACACCGAGACCGTCATCACGGGTACGGCCGGGCTGAACCGGGGCGAGGCCTGGTATTCGCCCGACCGTCGGACCATGCTGATCCAGCAGTACGACGGCCACGTGGTGCTCTATCGCGACAACGTTGCCATCTGGACGGCCACGGGCAGCTACGGCTACGGGAATACCTTCTACATGCAGGCCGACGGGAACCTCGTCTCCTACGATGCGGCGATGCGCCCGCTGTGGAACAGTGCCACCGACCATCACTGGGGTGCGCATCTGGCGATCCAGAACGGCGGGAACCTGGTGGTCTATTACGGGTCCACCCCGCTGTGGTGGTCCAATTTCCGGCCTGGCGGCCCTGTGGATCCGGGCGACGACTGTACCCCGAGGCCTGGCCGGCTCTGCCCGTAACGCGAGACGCGGGTGGCACCCTCGCTGCTGAGCGAGGGGGGCCGATGCCTTTGCCGACGAACATGGCAGCCCGCTCGGAGGACGGCCCGTGTCTACGCAGGGCGGAGACCGGCTGATCCAAGGGGACAGTTTCAGGGTCGGCGGGAGCCGGATCATCCGCCAGGCCGGGACCGCGAGTGCAACGACCGGAGCTGTGACGGAGTGGCGAGTCGCTGTGCCACCGGCGGCGAGGGCTTCGAGGCAGGGTGCCGCGATGTCTGCCGCGTTCCCGGGTATGGCAGAAGGGCCCGGATCCTTGTGGATCCGGGCCCTTCTGTTCAGTAGCGGGGACAGGATTTGAACCTGCGACCTCTGGATTATGAGCCCAGCGAGCTACCGAACTGCTCCACCCCGCGTCGGTGAAACCCACCTTACGCCACTGCAGGACCGTTCCACACCGTCTTTGTCCTGCTCAGAAGCCGGGCGCCGGTGAGCGGGGCTGGCGAGGGTGTGGATGGCGGCCGCGTCGATGTTGGGGTTCGCACCTCGACCGGGACGGCGACGGCGTGGCCTGCGAGTGACGACCCACTGACCGCCCATCCTCTGCTCGGCCATGTGTCCTGCCTGCGTCCGGCCGACTGCCGGGGCACGCTGTTGTCCGCATGGGCGGCGCAGCGGCCGACCGCTGAAAGGGGGGGCTGGGCAAATTTTGGTGCATACCCGCCAGTAAGCGGGCGGAACGCTTGCGGGTTTGATAGTTCTGGCCTGAGCCGGCGGACGTGTTGTGCCGTCGGGATAGGGGTGAGGGCCATGCGCGAGGCTGCCCGTCCGCGGGTTGTTGTCTGCCCGCACTGCAAGGCCACGGACCGGGACGGCGACGCGAGGACGCTGTTCGCTGCCGGCGATGTGCTGTCGGTGACCTGGCACGTCCGCGGATGCCCACACTTGGCCGCCGACCGGATCCTCTCCGCGGCGCCCGGCCGGTGACCGGCCTGACGAAGCGACTGCACCTTCAGCTGGATCACGCCGCCGGCTCCCAGATGTACCCGCGGGCCCGGCGCATCAGCCGCTTGGCCGCGGGCTGGGCCGACTCGGGCAACGCGTCCAAGACCGAACGCCGCGTCTTCGCATTGATCTCCTTCCGGTGAGCAGAAGCGATAGAACGAGCCGCCTACCCCCTTGGAGGGCAAAGACGATGGCAGACGAAACACAGACGGGGTATGTCTCCTCGGACGGCATCTCCGCGGGCGAGCAGATCATCGCCGCGCTGGACAGGCTTCCCGCACCCATGGTGGTGGCCCTGAAGCAGTTGATGGTCTCGTTCGGTTTCCCGCCGTCGGGCACCGTCAACGAGATGCCTCCCGGTGTTGCCCCCGCGCTGACCGCGGTCGCGGACGCGTTCTGCGGAAGCACCACGGGCGGGCAGGGGCCGGGGCAGGGGCCGGGCTTGCCGGGTGGGGGAACTCCGGCCTTCCCCAGGACGCCCCCGCTGCCTCCGCCCCCGCCCGGTGTGATCACCGGCTAGACGCAGCGGAGGGATCCGACGCGTCCGCTGTGACGCTCGGCTGTGCAGCGACAGGCCGGTCCGCGCACTGTTGTGGAC
>NZ_JBHWMB010000084.1:10308-22226 GCF_042730015.1 Streptomyces sp. NPDC059957
GAACACCGACGCGAGCGCGGGGATTGGTACTCAGGAGGGCTCCCGAGCGGGTCGGCTGCTGGGCGGCTCGCAGCACCGCCGCCGACCTCGGCGCCACGCAGGCCGCCGCGCACCTAGGGCTCCACGAGGACGCGGCCCGCAGGCTGATGATCCGCTCGGCGGTCGGAACCCGCGCCGCTGACCCGGACGGCCCGGCCGGGGTGGGCGGCTCGCCCGGGACGACGTGCGAAGGAGGACCCGGACGAGCTCCACCCGCCACCCTGCCAGGCCTGCACGCGCGGACACGGCGGGCACGCGGTTCATGGGCGCGTCCGGGCGAGGCCGTTGCGTGCCCGCAAACCGGTGACGGCTGGTGGGACCGATTGCTCCGCTGTGGTGGCCGACTCGCAGAGCCGGGCATTCCGCAGGCGGATGCCGCACTACGCCGGCTCCTGGGGCACCGTCGATGTTCGCTGACTGAGTACTCCAGTCACGTACCGGGCTTGCCGTCCACGGCCAGGACACGCGGGTGGTAGATGTGGACGGGCCCCAGCGGCAGCTCGCGGTCGCCGAATGAAAGCCCGAAGTTGGGCACCAGCGCCCTGTCGGCGGCGCCGTCGCCGATCAGGAGCGCGCGCAGGACGGGGGAGTCCTGGCCATTTGAGTTCCATGGTCAGGCTGGAGAGGAACGGGTTGGCAACGCGTGTCCTTCGGTTGGTGATGTTCTGCCGTGCGGCGTACCGGTAGCGTTCTCGCTGGTGGAGAGCTTGCCCTCATCGGGCCAGTTGATCTCGGTGGTTTGGATGCCCTGCTGCATCAGCGGTTGCCCGGTCCCGCGCTCCTCAGGTTGAAGCGGTCCCTTGCGCGGCAGGTCCGGATCAGGCGGCGACCAGTCCGGTGCCGACCTTGTTGTCCTCGAAGTCGAGGTAGAAGCGGGTGCCATCGAGAACGTTGGACGCGGCCACCGTCCACTGGCCGGCCGGTACCGTGCGGAAGGCGTTGCAGGTGTGGCCGTTCCCGGTCCAGAAGCAGGCCCTCACCCTGCGGGTCGTGTTCGACTTCACGTTGATGTCGGCGCAGCGGCTGGAGGTGGGTGCGTGGCCTTCCAGCGGCCAATAACCTTCCTGGCTGCTCTGGTAGTCGAACGCACCCCCGTAGCACGTCTGGGCGACGGCCGACTGGGAGAGCTTGGGGACCGCGTAGGCGTTGCCGGGCAGGGCCAAGACGGCCGCGGCGGCGATGGATCCGGCGGCGAGGGTGGCACGGCGCAGGTTGGTACGCATGATGGTGTCCTTCTTTGCCGGGATTGATCGGGTGGACTCGGGTGAGGGGTGCTCGGGGTGCACGGGCGTCAATCCCAGATGAGGCCGAAGAAGGTGAAGAACATCGGGAACACTTCCTTTCGTTTCCGTCGGTCGGGCCCGTGTTCTCCGGCCACGGCAGAAGCATCGCGGGCACCGACTACCCCGCGGAAGGAGTTCCGGGTTGGAGCAAGTTGTCTTGAACGCTTGGTGTCACGGGGGCCCCGCACCTGTCTGGCCAGGGCAGCCCGGGGCGTGCCATCAACGGCCGAGGGCCCGCCCCCCACCCGCCTTGGACCGTGAGACCTGCAACAGCGCACCCCCCGCCTCTTCGCCATCTCCATCTGCTCAGTGAGGTGATCCGAAGGAAACCGCCTGGACCTCGGTGCGGACGGCACGAGCGCGGGCTGCGCCAGGGCTGCAGGGCCCACCCCGTGCCGGGACCGGGCCCGACCGTTGCTGCGGGCGGCTGCACTCCTCTGGCGGATCGGGGCCGCCACCAGCGGTGCACTCTTCAGCGATCCTCTGGAAAGCGAGGGGGCTGATGCCTTTGAGGGCCCTCAGCAAGGGGTGCAGGCTGCGGCCACCCCAGCCGCCGCGTCCCCAGGTGCGCCGGATACGGTGAGGGACAACGCCGATTCCCGGTTGGTGCCGGGCCTGTAGGCGTTCGATGTGCGAGCGGAAGCTGACCGGCGGTCGGCGGGCACTGTGCTTTTGCTGTACAGGGTGTGGGCAGACTCTCACGGTGGTAGTGGGCCTGGTACTTGTCGGAATTCGGTGGTGCGGGGGCCTGGGGGCCTCGACACTGAATGGTTATGTCTATGAACCCTCCGGCCGGCCCCATGTGTACGCGTGATTCACTCGCCGCCGGGCTGCGCGCACTTGGCGTGCGCCCTGGTGAGACCCTCCTTGTGCACTCTTCCCTCAGCTCGCTCGGCTGGGTCTGCGGCGGTCCCGCCGCTGTCGTCATGGCGCTGCTCGATGCTCTCGGCGACGAGGGGACCTTGGTGGTGCCGACCCACTCCGGCGGCAATTCGGATCCGGCGAGCTGGGAGAGTCCGCCCGTGCCCGAGGCGTGGTGGGAGGACATCCGTGCCTCGATGCCGCCCTTCGACGCCCGCATCACACCCACCCGCGGCATCGGTGTCGTCCCGGAGACCGTCCGCAACTGGCCGGGCGCCATCCGCAGTGGCCATCCGCAGACTTCTTTCGCTGCGGTGGGTCCCCGCGGTGCTGCGATCACGGATGGCCACGCGCTGGATTGCCGGCTCGGCGAGCGCAGTCCGCTCGCCCGGCTGGAGGAAGTCGGGGCGCGGATCCTGCTCCTGGGCGCGGGCTTCGAATCCTGCACGGCATTCCACTTGGCTGAGTACCGGGTTCCCGCGCCGCAGGCCGACAACTCCTTCGCGGTCATGACCCCGCAGGGCCGTCGTTGGAGCACGGTGCGCGACACCTCGATCTCCTCGGACGACTTCGATGATCTGGGAGCGGCCTTCGAGAAGGAGCGCCCAGTGGTACAGGGCACGGTGGGCGGGGCAAAGGCCCGCCTGTTCGCCCTGGCCGACGCTGTCGGTTACGCCAAGGTCTGGCTGCCCGAGCACCGGCCGAGTGGGGCCAAGACCTGACGGCAGTGGCTCAGCCGTCAGTACCTGATCCATATCCCCATTTCAGATTCTGGCTCTCATGGTCGATCGTTGCGATCTTTCCCGGGCGGGTCCGAACCTCGGTTGTGAGAGCGGGCCGTCGCACGCGCCCAACGCTGGGATCCCGCTGAGGTCCTGCGGCTGCTGATATCCGAGGAGGTCACCGGCAGCGACGCCGCCACCCGGAATCTTCGGCGCCACTCGGCGAACTTCCCCACCGGCAAGACTCTGGGATCCTGGCGGGCCGGAATGGATCGGCCGCGCCGAGAACCTGGTCATCGCCGGCCCCTCGGGCACGGGCAAGAGCCGCTTCACGGAGGGACTCGCCCAGGCCGCGATCGAGAAGGACCTGCGGGTGTCCTGGTTCACCCCGGACTCTGCCGGGTTCGGACGGGGATGCGCCCCTCGGCGAGACGGCCGGCCATCCCGCCGGCCGGATGTCGAGACGGCCGGCGAGGTCGGCGGCGGCGAAGCGGACGGGGCCGCGAGGGCGAAGCGTTGGGCCGATGCCGGATGGAAGCGGGGGTGTGGCCGAGGCCGTGGGTCAGGAGGCCTTGCTCAGCTTCTTCCATTCGTCGTAGCCGATGCTCCAGTCGGCGTATCCGTTGCCGGGTCCGTCGGCGTTCTTGATGGCTTCCCGGCCCTTGATCGTGATCAGGTCGCCGAGGATGGTGTTGTCGAAGAGCCACTTCGAATCGGCCGGGGTCATGCCGATGCAGCCGGCACTGTGGTTGGTGTTGCCGATGTACCTCTGCGCCTCGGGAACCCCTTCGTGGACGTACGCGCCGGTGTCGGTCACCCGCATGCCCCAGTTGACCACCACGTCGTAGTCCACCGGCCCGCGCACGGACGCGGAGGTCATGTGCACCTTGGGTTCCCGGGATTTGAGTGCGTAGGTGCCCAGTCGGGACTGGCGGCCCTTGACGGGCTGCCCGCCGGACATGGGGATGGACTTCACCACCTTGCCGTCGCGCTCGACGATGAGCCGGTGGGTGTCGAGGTCGGCGGTCAGCTGCTGGTCACGGCCGATCTTGAACGTGCGGTCCAGGTCCCGGTCGAAGTGAGCGCCGCCGGGGTCGACCGTGGTGAGCATGCCCTTGACCGTGACGTCGGTGCCGGGCTTCCAGGGGTCCTTGGGGCGCCAGTCCAGGCGGTCGTGGCCCGAGGGTGTGGTGACCCAGCCCCAGGAACCCTCGGTCGGGTTCGACGCGGTGACCGTCAGCGCCTTCTCCACCGCGGCCTTGTCCTTGACCGGCTTCTCGAACTGCAGGGACACCGGCTGCCCCGTACCCACCGTCTTCCCCGCCCCCGGAATCAGATCGAAGTCCAGTACGGCTCCCGTGGTCACCTTCTGCGGGACAGCCGCCTGCGACGCCGCGGCGTGCACACCCGCCACGTCGCCGGACCCCTTCGCGTCGTCCGCCCGACCCGTGTCCCCGCCGGAGCCGCAGGCCGTGAGGAGCAACAACCCGGCGACGACAGCGAACAGCGGGACCGCGGGGCGACCGCGGCCCGGGGCGGAAGCGGCCGGGTTTGCCTGGGGGCGAACACGCATCATGGGGGACGGCTCTTCTCTGGAAAGGGCTGGTACAGCAGTGAGGACGGCTGCCCGCAGACGGCCGGTTCTTATCTGCTGATGACCGTTGTGTGACAAACCGCAGGCCCGCAGGTAGAAGCCGGAGAGTCCGGCCCAGTGCCACTGCCGGACGGCAGCCCAGCATCCGGCCGAGCGGGCCGCGCGGGGCGCGGGCGAGCACGGCCTTGGGACTGGTAGGCCCGCATGTCGAGGCGTCGCGTATTCGTCAACCGAGGCGTGTGCACGGCCCGATGAGGTGACGGACAGTGATCCGGGAGTACTCGCTCTCTGCTCTTGGGCCTCGTCTTGTGACGGCGAGCTTCCGCTTACTCGAGATAGAGAGCCGCCAAGCGGGGCAGTCGGCGGGTCATTTCGTCGTGGTCACCGAAATCGAAGTTCCAGGTGGGGGTCCGGCTCCTGGTAGCGGATGGTGGGTGAGCACTCTGGGAGCTGATCACCAGTCGCCGAGACGTGTGCAAGGTAAGCAGCGGCCCAGAGACGATTGACGTAGGAGTCGACCATCAGGTCCCACAGAACCTGCTCAGCTGCGACGATCTCATCGACCGGCCGGGAGGCCAGCAGTGAGGTCGCCTCGCGAGCGACCGCTTCGCCGTTGTGCGGATTGGACGCCCGATTGCGCGCTGCCTCAATGAGCTGCCAGAACTGCTGCTTGTTCATGGAGGCAGAGCTTGCCGCCTGGTACTGACATCGGGCCGGTCGCGGGAGCACCGAACGGGACACCGGCCCTAGCGACCCGCCCGGGCCTTGCGGCCACGATCCTGTGGCTGAGCGCTAGCCCCGGTTGCGGCGTTTGATCAACCCATGACAGCTCCCTTGGCTAGGGTTTTACGAACTGTGATGCCAAGACGGGGTAGAAAAGAGGAGATGGTGGCAGCCGCCGACTACAAGTTCGACGTCTTCATCGCGTTCGCGCCGGAGGACTCGGGAACTCAACGAACCGTCAGACACATACTGGACGAGGCGAAGGTACGGACGGAAGCTGTCTACGGGGAGACCGCGCTGGACCTCGACCCCGAACGGCTGGATCTATGTCGGAACTTCCTGCTGATCGCCACGCCGCGCTCCGACGCATCGGCATACGTTCGCGATCTAGTCGGCTACTGGAGTAAGCACCGCGACATGCGGTCTTTCCACATCCTCAACGTCTCAGGAGACCGAAGCTCACACAGGACCACCAGGAGCTGGCCCGGCTTCCAGGACATCGGCCCAGTCGACCCACAGGGCAGACAATCCGCGGCGGTGTGGGAATTCGCCGCCCTCCGCAGCCCGGAAGGTGCAAGACGGCTGGCCTCCGCGCTCACCGCCGGGAGAATCCCCAGGCCGGAGGAAGTCACGCCGGGCGCCACACCGCGTTCAGCCTCCAGAACCCGCGCGCTGCAACCGCGAACCCTCCTCGGCGCGCTGGTCGGCATCGTTCTCCTGGCGCTGTTGACCACCGCCTGGATCAGCACCCGGAGTCTCCTCGCGAGTAGCCAGGAAAGCGGGCTGGGCCCCGACGACGCACCCGCCGCGGTCGCCTCCATCGTCAGCATCGGAACCGTCATCGGCGTACTCATCGGCGGAACCCTCACCGGGCTTGCCAAGCTCATCCAGGCCTTCGGCCAAAAGAACGCCGATCTCGTCCGCGCGAACGCGGAACTGCTCCGAGCAGAAGCAGACATGGTCCGCGCCAAAGCAGGACTACCCCCGACCGACGCTCCCGCCCCAATCGCCCTCCCCGCCCCCGGCGAAGCCGAACAAACAGCCCCCTAACCAGGGATGGAGGTGTCAGCGGAGATCGACGGCTTCGGGGTACGCCTGGGCTGGCGGCCAGCACGAGCAGATGTCCGGTGTCGTGACGTAAGCCAAGCCGGGCACAGGGTTGTCCGGTCCGGTCGCCCGCGGGATGGAGGCGGCGAACCGGACGGCGTGCAGGGCTGCACCGGCACGGGGTTCGATGCCTGATGCCACCCTCCTTCAGGTGGCGGAGCACCTCGGGGCGATCGGCGGTGGTGAGGAGCTCCGCGTACGTCCTCTCGCGCTCCCTCACGCGCGCGGCACTGAGGTCGCCACCCACAGGGTCTCCTCGAGGTCCGGGTGGGTGGCGGCCACGCTGCGCAGGATCCGGAGCAGGGACTGGGTTCCAAGGGGCGGCCGTTGACGGTGGTGAAGAGGTGGCCGGTGTCGGGGAGGGCGGCCGCGCGCGGTGGGGCAGGTACTCGTCGATGGCGCGGACGGCGTCGTGGTGGACGGGCTGCGGGCCCTCGCGCCGGGTGCCGTGGTACCGGTCGGCGGCTTGCGCGGCCGCCGGGGTTTCGAGCCAGCGGTAGAAGGACGGCACGGCCCCGCAGGCGGCGTCGCGCGAGCGGGCGGCGCCGGCGTAGCCGACGGCGCAGTCCTGCAGGGCCGCGGGCGTGGGGCGGAGGTAGAGGTCGGCGTCCGGGACGCCGCCACCGGCACCGCATCCGACGGTGAGCCAGTGCAGGACCGCCGGCCGGTAGTGCGCGAGGGCCTGGTAGCTGAAGTGGCCGCTCGCCTCCGAGTTGGGGCCTGCCGGCCATTCCTCGACCAGCTCTGCGGCGACGTCGTGATCCATCGCACCAAATGGGCGGTACTGGCCTGCCCGCCGACGCGGCAGGTGGTGACTCAGTCCGGGATGAATTCGGTCGGGAGTACGGGGCCAGTGGCGTAGGGTGGTCCTACCGACGCGGGGTGGAGCAGCTCGGTAGCTCGCTGGGCTCATAACCCAGAGGTCGCAGGTTCAAATCCTGTCCCCGCTACCAACGCCACGGCCCCTTCGACCACCAGGTCGAAGGGGCCGTTGGCATTCAATCTCGCAGGTCCTGTTCTCGTGCTTCGAGCTGTCGTACCGCCTGGCCCAGTCCCTGGCGGCCGGCTCGTCCACCACGCTGACTGCGGACTCCCAGACGCGGGCGAGCCCATCTTGACCGGCGATCAGACGAAGCTGTTCGCCGAACCGGAGGTGAGGGCTGACGCGATATGTGCCGTGGACCGCCCGAGGATCGCCGAAGGCCCCCGCTCACCTGCCCAACAGGTCCAGGGGTGGGGTGGGACGTGATCTGGCAGTGGATGGCCAGGGGGCCGCCGGTCAGTCGGCCGAAATGCTCCGTGTTGCCTCGTGCGCCTCGGCGAGGGCTCTGTGTCGGATGTCTCCGAACAACTGGATCGTGGTGGCGGCCAGGATGTCGTCCCTGCCGACGGTCCGGGCATCCCCCTTGCGGGAGTACAGGGCCGGGATGGATTCCTTGGGGAACGGGGGTGGAGTCGGCTCTCCGGGCAGGACGAGGGTGACCGTGCCGTACCGTTTGACCCCGCCTTCACGGACGACCATCACCGCGTCCCGGGCGAGGTCTGTCAGGAAGTTGCTCGCGAGTCCGTCCAGGTCGCGGGCCAGCGCCGGGACGGCCGTCACCCCCTGGCTTCGCAGCAGTTTCTTAACCTCGGCCTCGAACCTGTGAGCGCCGACCATGGCACTCGGCTTGCGCGACTGGCTGCGCCTGGGGGCACGCACGATGACACCCTCGGCGTCGTAGGTGACACCGTTCAGGCCCTTGAACGTCGGGCTGTGGTCGTACCACTTGTCCCCCACCGTGACTTCGACGTTGCGGTCGAGCGACGAGACAAGGTCCACGGGAAGCAGCTTCGTCCGCGCCTGCTCAGCCGCCGCCCTTCTGCATCCATCGACGATCTCCGTCAGCACTGTCCGCACCACCGACGCGGCCGCGCACGCGGCCGACCGAGATACGTGCATGGCGGTCACGTCCCTGAAGACCGTTTTGACGAGGGAAGGCGTGAACGGCAAGACATCTATGCCCGATGCGGGCGGGGGAGTGCTCTCGGGACGTGTGGGCTGTACAGGCATCGGAAGAAACGCTCCCCGTTGTCGGATTGGTCAGAGGCACACACACCCAGGACAGGCGGGCGGTCAGGGATGTGGTTCCGGCACGGCCTGCTCCTTTGGGCGGCCCTCAGGTGCAGGCCAAAGCCTCGCATCCGCCACTGACACCCGCCCGGCCGGCTCCGGTCTACGTGACCTGTGGAATCCCGAACCTGCCCAAGAGCGGACACCGCGCCCGCTCGGGAAGGGCGCCGGTCCGGTTGTCGGAGGGGCGTGCGATCCTGCGATCCCGCGCAGACAGGGGAACCCGCCACGGTACAGCCCGGGCACGCGGTGCCGCGGGCGATGAATACAAGATCGGTTTTCAGCAAGGGGCGGGAAATGAAGAAGACCTTCGGCATAGCGGTGGCTGTCCTCGTCATGGCGGGTACCGCCGGGTGTAGCGCGGGGGCGGTCACCCAGAAGGCTGGTGAATCGGCGCAGACCATGCTCGCCGCTCTTGCCAGTGCGTCCGACGAGGCGTCGAAGGCCGGTTCGGCCGACATCAGCATGACCGTGACGACCCCGGCCACGGGCGGCAAGCCGCTCACGGTCAAGGGCCTCTACAGCTGGGGCAACGGCCGGGCCATGGAGACCGAGATCCCGGCCAAGGACCTCAAGATGGGGAACATGGCTGCCGACGGCACCATCACGACGCGCATGGTGGGCGGCGCATACTACTACGAGGTCGAGCGCATGACCTCGGGCCCCTTCAAGGGCAAGTCGTGGCTGAAGATCGAGGCCTCCGCCGTCATGGGCGAGAA
The DNA here is from genome assembly GCF_042730015.1 of Streptomyces sp. NPDC059957. Lineage (NCBI taxonomy): Bacteria > Bacillati > Actinomycetota > Actinomycetes > Kitasatosporales > Streptomycetaceae > Streptomyces > Streptomyces sp. NPDC059957. The sequence continues at coordinate 19,470 of NZ_JBHWMB010000084.1, forward strand.
GGGCGCGGCTGCTATGGCAGGTGTCCAGGGCGATCCGACCGCGAGCCTGAAGGGCCTCAAGTACGCCAAGGACGTCACCAAGGTCGGCAGTGAGACCGTCAACGGCACGAGCACCGTCCACTACCGTGCCGCGATCCCCACCGACAAGATGGGCGCCGCCGCAGACATCTACGGCAGCATCCCGCTGACCGGGGACGTCGTCACCGACATCTGGGTCGACGCCAAGGGCGTACCGACCCGCCTCAACCAGGCCATCGGGACGACGATCACCGTTTCAGTGGACTTCCTGTCCTTCGGGGGCAACCGGACCGTCGAGGTCCCGCCGGCCGCCGACACCGGTGACATGACCGAGCTCTACAAGCAGCGCACCAAAGGCGGAGCAGCCTGACAGGCCGCACTCCCAAGGGGGCGACCGAGGCGCCCGCGGCCTCGGGCTGGGCCGATGGCGGGCGGAGGTGGCTCCTCCAAAGGATAGTCAGCAGCACCCTCGACCACCTGGCCGAGGGTGCTGCCGGGCGGTCCTACTCGCCGGGCTTCACCTTCACGATCTTGATGTACGTGGCGCCGTCCGCCTCGAGGTCTGCTTTGCGGTGCTCGGCACTGGGCCGGTCGTAACTGACCCCATTCCCTGTAGAACTCACGTGTTCAAGCCCTTCTGAGGGGGGACGCGTTGTTTGTGCTCCGCAGCCGTCAGCCGGAACTGGCTCCAGCGGTCCTTGGAGTCCCGCTTCATGGACGCCGAGAACCGGAAGCGTCCCTTGCTGTTGGGCTCGGTCACCATCTCGCCGAACGTGCCGCACGGTATGAGCCAGGCCGTCATGATCGCCCCCAGCTCGACGTCCACGGCGACGAACAGCATGTTGAGGTTGCTCCGCGGCTGGAACGTCTGCGACCGCACGAAGGCCATCGGCCGGCCAACCGGCTGACCAGGCCGCGAACAGCAAACGCCGCGGCAGCCACGGTGGCCGTCCGCCGGCCTGCGACCGCGAGGCCTACAAGCAGCGCAACACCGTCGAGCGCTACATCAACAAGCTGAAGCGGTGGCGCGGGCTGGCCACCCGATACGACCGGGACATTGAAGGCCAGGGGGCCACGGCGGGTATCCGGATTGGCTCACTTTCGCGCACGTCGCGATTGCGGGCCCTGCGACCTACAAGGCACTGTGGAGACGCAAACGAACCGACCTGAAACTTCAGGTCGGTTCGGGAAGCCCTGACCTACTGGGTGCAACCAAAACCAGGGCAGATTCCAGCGGAACCGTGTTGACGCGCGGCCCGCTCCTGAGGGGCCGGCGCCGATGGCGCCGGCCCCTCAGGCCCTTCCGAACCCGCCGGACATCTAACACAGCTCAGTGATGGCCGGGCTGTTCATGCCATGCGGGGAGTTGCACAGTGCGGCCATGTCCCCGGCCCGTACGCCGGGGGAGGTGTGGCCGGGTCGGCGCGGTGCGGGCGTACGGGCGCCGGGCTTCGCCTTCGCCGTGCCCGTGGTCCTGGCCTTCGCGGAGGGCTTGCGCGGGGTGGCCCGGTGCGGGGCGGCGACCCTGCGCGGCCGGGTGGGCCCCTGGTGGGTTCGGCGAGGGGTGGCGGTGCTCTGACGGCTGCTGGTGCGGTCCTCGGCGGCGGGGCGGCCGGGGCCGGGCGCATGCTCCTGCCGGGGTGCGGGGCCGGCCGGGGCAGGGGGCGCGGGTTCGGGGAGGGGGGAGAGCGGCAGCGCTGTCCCGGTCCGCACAGCGCGGGGGTCGGCCGGTGGTTTGTGGTCGGCCGGAGCCGTAGCGCGGATGCCGACGGGTGGGGCCGGCGCGGGGTGGATGGTGACGCATCCGGGGGTGGTGAGGAGGGCGGTGAGGAGCAGGGGAAGGGACCATCGGCGCATGGCTGTCACCGTGCCGCATACAGGCCGTTCAGCGCTCCTGACGGCTCCGGCGGCCCCTCGGATGGATGACCCTACGCGCGCGTACCGGGCCGGGTCTGTCCGGTCCGGTGGACTCTGGAAAGAGGAGATGACGAGGGAGGTCTGCGGGTGACGTTGAGACCACCGGTTGAGCCGAAGCTGGCGCAGGCCGTGGAGTTGGTGCCGGCACTCGTGCGTGATCTTGCCTTTTGAGCAGAAGTTCGACGGTTCTCCAGACACATTTCCGCGTCTCATCTCCTAGCGTTTCACCCGGCCGCGCACGGCAAGGACGGCCAGACCGAGGAGGGCAGGTTCAACGAGCCGGGAAGCCATCTCGGTGTAGGTGCCAGCGGTGGTGAGGTCCTGGCCGGAGGAGCGGAAGATCACCGAGTTGATGACTACCCGCAAGGACTTCTCGAACCTCTTGGACGATAGACGCTCGCGGTAGGGCCTGTCGGGATTGACTGGCTCGGGCTTATCGGTGGTCAACGTGAGGCTCCGGCCGGTCAGCGTGCCGGTGCTCTGGGGCTTCGGGTCGTCCTTCGGAAGCCCCACAGCATCATCATCAGCACGGTTGCAGCCATGTCTCCCAACAGCCAGCCCAAGGCTCGGGAGGCGCGCAGACCGTAGCCGGACAGTGCCCAGTAGGTGGTGAGCAGGGCTCGTTCGCTGCGGGGGATGTCATGGGCGTGGCGGCGCATCTCCATCTCGCCGTAGTAGAAGTCGGCGGCGCCGGGTTCGTGCTTGCCGTCTTCGAAGGCCTTGCGTAGTTGTCGGTACACCGGCGCCAGTGCCGCCGGCTCCAGCGGCACTTCTCCGTCCGGCGCGGGTGTCCAGCCGCCCGCCCGCGTGGGGAGGGCGGCA
>NZ_JBHWMB010000084.1:22236-31600 GCF_042730015.1 Streptomyces sp. NPDC059957
CTCCCCCTTCTGCCGCGGTCCCCCCCCCCCCCTCGCGCGGGGGTCGTCCCCCACGCCAGTGGTGCTCCTCGGCCAGTGTTCGCCGTGGAGTCCAGTGCACTGGCACCAATCCGCGCCGACGTAGACCGGTAGGGGTGGGCGAACACGTACAGGCCGTCCAGCCGCAACTGGTCGAGGTGGACGGTTCCGGCGAACAAGCAGTCGGTGAGGTCCACGTCGGTCAGCACCAGGTGAGCCGCATCCACGCCCCGCAGCGATGCGGCCCGCACGCGGGGGTCCGTCAGTCCGAACTCCGGGATCTCCTGCTCATCCTGGGTGAAGCGTTTCGCCTGGGCGGTGATGCTCACTGGGTATTCCAGCACCGCGTCGCTCAGGTCCACGGTGGCGTGCCGCAGTCGCAGCACGGCCGTGGAAGCCCACCGGGTTCGGCGGCAGCCCACAGTGGCCGCCGCGGCCTCAATGGTCACGGCGGTCCCAAACACCGCCCCCGTCAGATCCAGCGATCCTGTGCATACCAGTGGCCCTACGCTTGCAACGTGCTCGAACACCACCCTGCGGAACGTGGCGTCGCCGGCGATCGTCACACCGCCGAACCGGGCGTCGCCACCGAAAGTCACCCCGCCGAAGTCGGCGTGGCCGCCGATCGTTGCCTTGCGGAACGTGGCATCGCCTTCGAAGGCCGCGCCGACGAACTGGGCGTCGCCGACGATCGTCGCTCCGCGGAACGCGGCGTCACCGCCTAAGGCCGCACCACCGAACTGCATGTAGCCGCCGATCGACGCACTCGCGAACCAGGCGTCGCTGCCTATCTGAGCCCTTGGGAACTGGGCGGCCCCCCCATTTTGTGTCCATGCGCTGCAACCTTGCGCAGACCCACCCATCCCACTGCCTAGGGTACGACGGAGGCCTCCGCCCAGGTCCTGGGGGAGGCCTCCGCTTCAGACGGTCGGAATGATCAGAAGGCGCCGTTCAGGCCCCACCAGTTGCCGTCCTCCGGGACGCCCGCGGTGAGCGCGCCCGTCCCCTTGCCGGCATGGAGGACCAGGCAGCCCACACCACGGCACTCGGGGGAGACGTAGCCGCTGTTGGTGATCGTCGCCAGGTCGTTGCGGCCGTCGGCGTTGAAGTCGCCGACCGCGAGGAAGGAGGCCATGACGTTCCAGCCGCCGGAACCGATCAGCACGCGCGAGCCAAGGGCGCCGCTGCTGGTGGCCGGGTAGAACCAGAGCTTGCCCGTGGCGCCCTCGCGGGCGATCAGGTCGGCCCGGCCGTCGCCGTTCATGTCGCCGGGGGCAACCAGGACGTTCATCGTGTTCCAGCCGCCGCTGCCGATCAGCTTGCGGGCGCCGATGGCGCCGGTCGACGTGCCCGGGTACAACCACAGCTTGCCCGTCGACTTCTCGAGGGCGAGCAGGTCCGTGCGGCCGTCGGCGGTCAGGTCGCCGAAGGCAGTGATCTTGTCCATGGCGTTCCAGCCGCCGCTGCCGATCAGCTTGCGCGTGCCGATGGCGCCCGTGCCGGTGCCCGCGTAGAGCCACAGCTTGCCGGTGGCCGACTCGCGGGCGACGACGTCCTCGCGGGCGTCGCCGGTGAAGTCGCCGTGCCGGGTGAGGGCGTTCATGGCGTTCCAGCCGCCGATGCCCACGAGCTTGCCCGTGCCGTCACCGGCCAGGAACCACAGGCGGCCGGCCTTGTCGCGGGCGATGACGTCCGGCTTCTTGTCGGCGTTCAGGTCGCCGAAGCCCGCCGCCTTGGTGCCGGTCGCCGCATACCACTCGGGGTACGCGGGCAGGATGCACTCGCGCTCGGTGGGGACGAACTTCAGCGAGCTGACCGAGTTGCTGCCAGGGCCGCCCCACTCCGTGCCCGACGGGTTCGGGTCGATCACGCCAGCGCCCGTGTCGTCGCCGTAGTTCGGGTCGTCGTACAGACAGGCGAACTTGTCGGTGCGGTTGACGACCGAGCGGAACGTGTTGTCCCACGTCCCGAGCGTCGCCGTGTTCACGTTGGTCTTGTACATCGCGCCGGTGCCGTTGTCGGTCTTCCAAGCGCAAAAGTAGCCCGACGGGCAGTCGCTGATCGCGGCCTGGGCGGGCGTGCCCGTACCGAGGAAGCCGGCCGACGTGAGCCCCAGCGCCGTGGCCACCGTGGCCAGGCGCTTCAGTAGTGATGTGCGCAAAATCGTTTCCTCCCTGAGGTGGCGCGGAGAGGACTCGACGCGCCACGGGGAGGACTGTATCGCGCAGTGGGGAAGGTGCTGCCGCAAGGGGTGGCCGGGGGCCGTGAGCTCCACGGCGACAGCGCGGCCCTCCGCGTCAAGGTCGTGTCCGATGGGTTGTGGAATCGCTTGGGCGTAAGAGGGTGTTTCATCCTGTTGTTTCGTCCCGGATTACCGGGTTGATAGTGGTTCACGCTCCGCGCTGGCTGAGCGTGGATTCGGCGGTGAGCCTGCGGGTCATGAGGTTGATCATCGCGAGGTGGATCATCGCTTCGGAGCGGCGTGGGTGGGCTTCGTAGTCGCGGGCCAGGCGGCGGTGGTTCATGAGCCAGCCGAGGGTTCTCTCGACGGTCCAACGGCGGGGTAGGACGTAAATCCCCTGGTGGCGGGGTTGCGGCGGACGTGCATGTCGATGCCGAGGGTGGCGGCGTGCTCGACGAGGGTCTGGCCGGCGATGGAGTCCTGCACGCTGGCCGCGGTGACCAGGGCTTGGAGGAGGAGTCCGACGGTGTCGATGACGATGCTCCGCTGGCGGCCCACTATCTTCTTGCCGGCGTCGATGCCCTGCTCGTGGGCGGGGACGTTGATGGAGGTCTTGATGCTCTGCGAGTCGATGACACACGCCGTCGGTTCTTCCTCGCGGCCTTCCTGCCTTCGGGGTTGGCGTCGCAGGAGGGTTTTGAGCGGGTCGAAGACACCTTCTTCCTGCCAGCGTGCGAAGTAGGCGTAGACGGTGTTCCAGTGCGGGTAGTCGTGCGGCAGGTACCGCCACGGGATCCCGGTCCGGTTCACGTAGAGGACTGCGTCGAGCAGGCTCCGCAGGTCAGTCCGGCGGACGGCCGATGTCGAGGCCGCGACGCTCGGACCGCCAGGCAGTCAGGACCGGCTCCACCAGATCCCACCGGGCATCGGACAGATCGCTGGGGTATCGGCGGCGTTCAGGCATGCGGTGTTGTCGCTGCTGTTGGCGGTAGAGGACCGGACCGGCTGCCAACGCACTTCCTTCCGGCACTGGAACGCCGGCGGCATTCCGGCCGATGGCTGCAACACACGTGCTGAGGTGCTCCTGGCGGAGGCGGTCGTGTACCCAGAGATCGGGCTGGGCTGCACCCTGACCGGCGGGACCTGGTGGTCGACTACGACGAGCGAGAGGTGACGCCGGCCGGGGCCCTGGACGTCGACCACATGGTCCCGCTTGCCGAAGCCTGGGATTCGAAGCAAGTGGAGTTGTGTCGCCTGCATCATTCCGCCTTGCTCGGTGACCGCTTCTGACCTGGTCGGGAAGGTGTGGTCCGTGGCTCATGGAGGTGATGGAGGGCCCTCTGCCTCGGGCGATCCCAGTTCAACGCCACGATGTTGCATGTGACGCAACCGTGGGACATGGTTTGGTTTCTGCTGATATGCCGGTGCGATCAGCCGGGCGGTACTGGGCAACGATGACGTTCACCGACGGTCGGCCGGCGATGCTCGGAGTGTCGGTCCAGCCGCACACGCATCAGCTCGCAGCACAGCAGCTGGTGCGAGGACTTTTACCCAACGGTCAGCTGTCCGGACCGCAAATGGTGCCGCCGGGCCGCTGGCGGGAGTACCGGACGATGGCTTCCTGTGAGGTCGATGGCGCGCTGCCGTCGGCGGGAGTGAGCGTGTAGAAGGCGATGATGGATCCCTCGGTGACGGCGTCCAGGACGCCGTCCCAGGGGATGGTGTAGCCGGCCGAGGTGGTGTCGGCGGTGATGCTCGCGACACCCTGGATCTCCGCGGCCGGGGTCTGCCCGGTGGTGTCGCTGCAGACCGTGATGTGGAACGTGACCTTGTCGCCGGTCTTGAAAGGTATCTGGTCCACCACGACGAGGACGCCGTTCCAGGGCTTCTGCCAGCAGGTGATGCCGCCGGGGGGTTCCTCGTAGGGAAATTCCGGGAAGTCGAGCTCGATGGACATGCGGGCTCCTGGTCGGTCGAAGGGCGGGGGTGAGAGTCGGACTCCCGCTCCATGATCACGGACCAAACGCCAGACCGTGAGGCCGGATCCACGAGGATGACCAGAGGAATACGGCACGAACGGAATGACGCTCCCCGCCAGTCGGCGGCTACGGCTGGACGACCGAGCGGAGCCGCCGGTGCGGCAACGACCTCGGCTCCGACGTGACCCTTGTCGGTGTCACCGCGCGCTCGAACCGGCAGAAGTCCGAACAGGATCCGGCCACGTGGATGCCGGCCCCGGCGGTGCACTGCCGGTACGTCGGTGAGTGGGTGGCGACCAAGCACCGGTGGGCGCTGGCGGTGGACCACGCCGAGCGTGAGGCGCTACTGGTGTGATCGGCACACGCCTCGCCGTCCGTCCGCCCACCTGCACCACCTCGTCACCCACACACCCCCGGGCAAAAGCCCGGGGGTGTTCGCGCCTCCCGGCCCGCCCGGCGACGGCGCCCTAGGAGGCTCGACGGTTGTCCTGTCTCAAATGATCTGGTCCGTGGCTACGGCCGTGACCTGCGGCGACCAGATCGTTTGAGACATAGCCGGCCCGTGAATCTCAGCGGATCTGGTCCCGGAACTTCGGATGCGCCGCGTGCGCTCCGCCGCCGACCGCCGCGTCTCAACTGACCTGGTCCAGTAGGAACAGATCATCTGGGGCAGGGGCCGGATCGCTTGAGACGGGACAACGGTGGTGACAACAACCGTGACCAAGCGAGGTAGGTGACAACCAACTTGCCCACCTACTGACAGAGATTGCGCTCCAGCCGAGTCGAACCCGCAGGTCGCGGGGCAAGACCGGTGACAACTATCGCGCCCAATCACAGCGCTGCCGTGCGTCCTCTGGCAGGTGATCTTGACGGATTGCCGGGTGATATTGACCAGCGCGGTCGAACGCCCGTCGGTACGGTCAGCCTATGGAGAACCTGCCCGAGAGTGTGGACCGCGAGATCCTGAGCGGCCGGATCATCCATGCGATCAAGGCGTACCGGGACGCGTCCGGCTGCACGATCCACGAAGCGATGGACTTCGTCGAGGAACGTCGAACGGAGCTTCGCCGGCACCGGCCGAGTACCTGACCTGTCGGCTTCCCGACTGGTCAAGCGCGCCGATGGCGTGGGGGCCCGGTGGGGTCGGGACCGGCCGGAGCGCGGCTAGCCCGTGGCCCGGCCGCCGGCACCGACCGGCGGCCGGGCGCCCACCCGCCGGCGGGGGCGGGCGGGTGGGTGTGGTGCGACGCTGGAATGGATGGGGGCGGGTGAGCGGAGGTCTCTTGATGCGTCCCACCTGGTCCGGCGCGATCAGCTTCGGCCTGGTCACTTCTCTGAACCAGTTGTCCGCGTACTCCTCCGCGTTGCGTGCACCGCCAAGTACAGAGCTACGTGCACCGCAGCAGCTCCCGTTCGGTGGCCTGCTTGAGTCCCGTAACGTCTGCTCTCTCAAGTGTTGAAGAGTGAGGGAGGGGCTTCTTGGAGGAGAGCGAAGCACGGAGGCTGGCTGAAGACTTCGGTCGGACCCTGACCGACCGTTGGGACGAGTGGGCCTTCAGGCTTGGCCTGTGGGCGACCCCGGCGATTACGGGCGTCTATGGCTTCACGTGGTCTCCCACTGCAAAGGACGAACAGGGGCGCCAGATCAGGGTCGGAGGGAACTGGCCCATCCTCGTCGACCAGGACACGGGGGCGTGTCGAGTTGTGCAGGGGCCGAAGGAAATGGCCGCGCTCAGAGGTACGTCAGAGGTTCGCTCTGCGCTGATGCGACGCTACGGCGGTCGGTAGGACGGGCTGACAGCAGTGTTCATGCTCTTGGGCCGTCGCTGTCGGAGCCGATCGCCGCGCTCAGGGCCCGCAGGGCGTCGTCGTATTGGTGACGGTCGAACCGGAACGGGCCGAATGGCACGTAGTCGCGAGTCTCGCGGTGCGGTTGCTCAAAGGCGTCCCAGGTCACGAGGTTGGCTGTGGCGGTGATGCGGGCCATGAGCGGCCAGCACCCCCACTCGCCGCATTCGCAACCGAGGACGGGTGTCTTCGGCCCCATGGCGCTGGTGGACCGTCCGAGGAAGTGGTCCTGCATCGGGCCGAACCGGAAGAACGCCGGGATCAGACCACCGTAGGCATCACCTGCAGGTTCCATTTTGGCCGAGATCTCGAACCTGTCGATCAGCTCGGTGAGTGGTGCTCCGTCGATGTGAGGGACCACCACGAGCGGGCCGCCGTCGCCTCGGTGATGGCAGCCGAACCGGATCTCATTGCTGATCATCCCGTCATTGTCTCAGCGGTGCGCTGCGCCCTTCGGCCGGGCGGGTTGAGCGGCGGCCTGGCGTGGCATGCCGAGGTTGATCGGCATGCCTCTGGAGGTGGCGTCGATCTGGTCGATTTTGGATTCGGCGCCGTCGAGCCTGCATGCGCAGGGCCTCGATCTCACCGAGCCAATCCTCGCGCTCGACTTCGGCGTTCCTGTCGAGGAAGTTGTCGCGGATCTCCACAAGCCAGCTGCTGGGCTGGGTCGGGGCGCGCAGGAGGGAGCACCGGACGCAGGCATCCGCTGCCCGATGCTCCACGTCAAACCCAAGATGCTCGCCCTGCTCTCCGAGCTCGAAGCCGACCTCCTGCAACGCAGGACGCAGGCCGAGACCGAAGGCTGGATCGGTGAAATCGAGGGCATCGACCTCACCCTCACCTTCCTCCGCGCGAAACGCGACGAGACCCAACGCCGAGCCCAGCGATCAGCTGTCCACCTCGGCATCCCCACACGCCGCCGTCCGCAGGAGTCCGAATGACTCTCCCCAGAGATGCCTCGAAGCAACGAGCTGTCACCGAAGGGTGACGCTCACACCCCGTTCCTCGAAGATCTCCAGGAGGAGGTCGAACAGCACAACCTCGCGATCACCGGCGGGCACGCGCTCCGCCAACCGCGTCCGAGCCTTGGCAGAGAAGTCCCAGTGCAAGGTGAACGGAGCGGTCGCGCCCCAACCCCCTCAGACAGTTGTCCAGAGCGTCCAGGTTCCAGCCGAAGCATCCACCGGGTCCGTTGATGGCCTCACCGATCGCGCAGTAGAAGGTGTCCCGGTCAACGATGTGTCGACCATCCAAGGTGAACACCTCGCCTGCAGGCGCATCGGGCTTCCCCTGGTGTTGATACTCCCGGGACCACAAGGCCACCGACAGCCACGCGTGTCGGTCCTCGGGCGCGAGTTCGTGCCACATTCCGGTGTGGTTCAGGTGACCGGTGCGGACCAGCTCCCACGGCCGTTCCGCACCGGGCAGGGCGTTCTCGCACCAGAGCGGCACCGCGGTGTCGGTCTGCCACCGCCGTACGAGCCGGCCTGCTACCTCGCCGTCGCGCAGCAGGACCCGCACCGGCGGGCGCCGGGCAGGCGGCTGGGGTCGGGCGGGTCCGGTCATGGGCGGGTGCGCGCGAGAGTCGTTCGTCGCGCTCCTGCTGGCAGGGGCTCGGGGAGATGGGTGCCGGGCAGGGGGATCGCGGATATCCCGATCGTCCGGTACCGCCATCGCGGCAGCAAGATCCACAACCCATGGATTCAACCGGCCTGGCGGCAGGTGTCGTGGAGAGCCCGTTGCGCTGAGAGGCGCACGGCGGGTTCGGCGAGAAGCCCGGGGAGACGGAGCAGCGGCAACCCTGCCGCCGCGTCCCGGGCCTACTCCCCAAGAACGGGTGCTCCGCGCGGAACGACGTGCTGATCGCCGAGGCGATCTATCTAGGCCGCGGTACAGCTGACCCGCGCGAACGGGCCTCCGTGGATCGGTCCTCCGATCGGGCATTTGCAGAAGTCCGGCGTACAACCTTCGGCATGCCTCGCAGGTCAGAGTCCCCGAAGGTTCCAGCAGGCAGCAGGCAGCAGGCAGCAGGCAGCAGGCAGCAGTCGAGCAGGTAGTACAGGGGGATGTGTGAAGGGGTTCAGAACGGCGATGACCGTCATCGGTGCGGCGGTTGCACTCGGGATCGTGGCGACCGCCGTGGCTCCGGTCGCGGCCATCGCCGCGCCGGCCGCGCGGGCGGCTGTCGTCGCGGGCGCGGTGCCGGATGCCTGGGTGGAGGTGTCCAACGGCACCCAGTTCCGGGTGACGCTGGGCGGCCACAACATCGCGCCGACGCGGGTGGACGTACGGCCCGTGGGCAGTGACGTGGTCGTCGCCACGCTGGACAAGTTCTGGTACGAATCCGACACGGTCGGCTGCGAGGAGCCGGACACCGGCTGGTACGAGGCCCACGACGAGCTTCGGCTCGACGGGATGGGCGACTACGAGCTGGACGTGTACGTGCCCTCGGACGGCGGCGGCGTTGCCGGCCGCAAGTTCAAGGGCGTGAGCGACGGGACCTGGCGCGTACGCCACGTCGACACCGACGCCCAGCACTTCGCTTCCACCAGCCACACGGCCTACCTGGACGTCAGGGGAGGGACTGCACCATGCGCAGCCGAGTGAAGACCGCCTTCGTCGGCGGCGTGTTCGTCCTGGTGGCCGGCGGGGTGGGGGTCGCGGGCTACGAGATGCTGGGCGGGGACTCGGGCGGTGCGCCGCTGAACGCGGACGGGTCCGGGGAGGTTACGGCCGAGGAGGTCGAGCGGACATCGCGGGACTTCCTGGCGGCATGGGCCCGCGGGGACGCGGACGCGGCGGGGACGCTGACCGACGACCCGGCGGCGGCCGCGGAGGCGCTGCGCGGCTTCCGGGAGACCGGGCATGTGGAGAACGCCGTGGTCACGCCGGGCACGGCGAGCGGCGCCACGGTGCCGTACACGGTGAAGGCGACCATCAGTTTTGAGGGGCACGAGAAGGAGCTGGCGTACGCCTCGGAGCTGACCGTGGTGCGGGGCAAGAGCAGTGGGCGGGCGCTGGTGGACTGGCGGCCGGCGGTGCTGCACCCGAAGATGATCGAGGGCGCGACCCTGCGGACCGGTGAGGCGAAGAAGGGCTCGATCCAGGCGCTGGACCGCGCGGGCCGGGAGCTGACCGCCGAGAAGTACCCGTCGCTGGCCCCCGTGCTGGACACCCTGCGGACCCGGTACGCGGACGGGGCCGCAGGCGAGCCCGGCGTCGAGACCTGGATCGAGCCGGCCGACGCCGACGCGCCGAACCGGACGCTGCTCACCCTCGTCAAGGGAAAGACGAAGAAGGTCCAGACGACGCTGGACGCCGACGTACAGGCCGCCGC
>NZ_JBHWMB010000085.1:0-8611 GCF_042730015.1 Streptomyces sp. NPDC059957
GGCCTGGACTGCATGATTTAGGCGCCCTCTGCTCTACTCCGACAGGGCGCGGCCTGCTCCTGCGCCACAAATCACGCTTTACGTCCAGGCCGACACCCCACCCCGCCCCCGTCCCCGACCCGGCTGCCGACGTGCCCGACCGGGTGGCATCCAGCCCCGCCGGTTGTTCGGCCCCCCGCCGGGGTTTGATCTTTCAGCCGTCCGGCGTTTGAGGACCGGGGTCTGGGGCGGAGCCCCAGGGGTCCGGGCGCAGCCCGGGGTCCTGTTCTTCAGCCTGTCCGGCGTTTGAGGACCGGGGCAGGGGCGGCCCTGGGAACGGTGGAAGGGCGGGTCGGGGAACTCCGCCCCGCGCAGCGGTACGTGCGCAGCCGGGGCGGCATCGGGCAGCGGGGCGTGGGGGCGCGGCGTCCGGGAGTGTCAGAGGAGGGCGTCGGGGGTGTTCGCGCCCGCCTCCGCGGGGATGGCGGACGGGAGCTGGGCCGCGCGGGCCAAGGCGAAGCGGACCTCGCCCGAGGGGGTCACGGTGAAGCCGTGCACCGCCGGCCGCGGCAGGCTGTTGTACCCGTAGTGCGCGGTGAAGGCATACGCCCCCGTGTCGGGCACGCAGACCAGGTCCCCCGGGGCCAGTAGCGGGAGCTCCCGCGCCGCCGCCAGCAGGTCCCCCGCGAAGCAGGCCGGCCCGGCGATGTCCTGGGCGACGACGGGCCCCGTCAGCGGAGCCCCCTTCGCGGAGTACGGCAGGATGCGGAGCGGCCAGGCCGCCGGGGCGTACACCGTACGGGTGGCCAGCTGGACCCCCGCGTGCGTGAGCGCGATCGCCCGTCCGCCGGTGGTCTTCGTGTACTCCACCCGGGTGAGCACCAGCCCGTGCTTCGCCGTCAGGGACCGCCCGAACTCCGTGACCAGCCCGTACGCCCCCGAGAAGAGTCCGGGGACGGCCGAGCGCAGCGCGCTCACGTACTCCGCGTAGGTGGGGGTGACCGCGTCCGAGGTGAAGTTCACCGGCAGGCCGCCGCCGATGTCCAGGGTGTCGACCTGCCGCCGCCCGGCTGCCTCGTTGATCTCCTCGGCCAGGGCGTGCAGCTCCCGTACGCCCTCGGCGATGAGCGCCAGCGGCACTCCCTGGGAGCCCGAGTGGGTGTGCAGCCGGGTGAGCCACGGCCGGTCCAGGTAGGCCCGTACGAGCCATTCGCGCGCGCCCGGATCGCGCAGTGCGATGCCGAACTTCGAGGTGGCCGTGGCGGTGGAGAGGGCGTCGATGCTGCCCGCCCCGGTCTGGGGGTTGATCCGTACGCCGATCGGGGAGGTGGTGGGCGTTGTCGTGAGGAGGGCGTCGAGGCGGTCCAGCTCCTGGCGGTTGTCGGCGTTGACCGCGACGCCCAGGGCCAGGGCCTCCCGCAGTTCGGCGGCCGTTTTCGCGGGGGAGTCGAGGACGATGCGCTCCGGCGCGACCCCGGCCGCGCGGGCCAGGGCCAGCTCGCCGGGGCTGGCCACCTCGCAGCCCAGGCCGGCGTCGGCGAGCAGCCGCAGCATCGGGACGAGCGGGGCGGCCTTGACGGCGAAGGCGTGCAGGACGGGGGTGCCGGGGGCGAGGGCACGGGCGAAGGCGCTGGTCAGGGCGGCGGCGGAGGCGCGGATGCCGGCCGTGTCGAGCAGGCAGAGGAGGGGGGCGTCCTCGTCGATCAGGCCCTGTTCCACGGCGGCCCGTACGGCCAGGTCCCGTCGCCCGGCGGAGTCCGTGGCGGCGTGCGCGTCTGCGTCGGATGCCATGTCCGTCATCCCATCATCCGGCGCGTCCGCCCGCAGCTGTTGACTGAATCTATTCAGAGAGTGAAGATGTGAATAGATCGACCAACAACGGAGGAGGCACCGCCATGTCAGGACCCCGCCCCGTACGTGCCGCGCGAGGTACCGAGCTGAGCACCCTGGGATGGCAGCAGGAGGCCGCGCTGCGGATGCTCCAGAACAACCTCGACCCCGAGGTCGCCGAGCACCCCGACAAGCTCGTCGTCTACGGCGGCACCGGCAAGGCCGCCCGCGACTGGCGCTCGTACGACGCGATGGTCCGGACCCTCCAGACCCTCAAGCAGGACGAGACGATGCTCGTCCAGTCCGGCCGCCCGGTCGGCGTCATGCAGACCCACGAGTGGGCGCCGCGCGTGCTGCTCGCGAACTCCAACCTTGTCGGCGACTGGGCCAACTGGGAGGAGTTCCGCCGCCTGGAGAACCTGGGCCTGACCATGTACGGGCAGATGACCGCCGGTTCGTGGATCTACATCGGCACCCAGGGCATCCTGCAGGGGACGTACGAGACCTTCGCGGCCGTCGCGGCCAAGAAGTTCAACGGGACCCTGGCCGGCACCATCACCCTCACCGCCGGTCTCGGCGGCATGGGCGGCGCCCAGCCGCTGGCCGTGACGATGAACGACGGCGTCGCCATCTGCATCGACGTGGACCCGCGCGCCATCGACCGCCGCATCGAGCACCGCTACCTGGACGTCAAGGCGAACGACCTGCGGCACGCGCTGCAGCTCGCCGTCGAGGCCCGCGACGCACGCAAGCCGCTCTCCATCGGCCTGCTCGGCAACGCCGCCGAGCTGCTTCCGCAGATGCTGGCCGAGGGCGCTCCGATCGACATCGTGACCGACCAGACCTCGGCCCACGACCCGCTCGCCTACCTGCCCGTCGGCGTCGACTTCGACGACATGGCCGACTACGCGGCCAAGGACCCGGCGGGCTTCACCACCCGCGCCCGCGAGTCCATGGCCACGCACGTCGAGGCCATGGTCGGCTTCATGGACGCGGGCGCCGAGGTCTTCGACTACGGCAACTCCATCCGCGGCGAGGCCCAGCTGGCCGGCTACGAGCGCGCCTTCGCCTTCCCCGGCTTCGTCCCCGCCTACATCCGGCCGCTGTTCTGCGAGGGCAAGGGCCCCTTCCGCTGGGCGGCGCTGTCCGGCGAGGCCTCGGACATCCACAAGACCGACAAGGCGATGCTGGAGCTCTTCCCGGAGGCCGATTCTCCTCAAAACGCGTCCCTGCACCGCTGGATCAAGATGGCCGGCGAGCGCGTCCACTTCCAGGGACTGCCCGCCCGCATCTGCTGGCTCGGCTACGGCGAGCGCGACAAGGCCGGCGAGCGCTTCAACGAGATGGTCGCCGACGGCACCCTGGCCGCCCCGCTGGTCATCGGCCGCGACCACTTGGACTGCGGCTCGGTGGCCTCCCCGTACCGCGAGACCGAGGCCATGCTCGACGGCTCCGACGCGATCGCCGACTGGCCGCTGCTCAACGCCATGGTCAACGTGGCCTCCGGCGCCTCCTGGGTCTCCATCCACCACGGCGGCGGCGTGGGCATGGGCCGCTCCATCCACGCGGGCCAGGTCACGGTCGCCGACGGCACCAAGCTCGCGGGGGAGAAGATCCGCCGCGTCCTGACCAACGACCCCGGCATGGGCGTCATCCGCCACGTCGACGCCGGCTACGACATCGCCGAGACGGTCGCCGACGAGCGCGGCGTCCGCATCCCGATGCGCGAGGGCGACGACGCGTGAGCCAGGACGCCGCCGCCGGAGCCTCGTTCCACTCCATGTGGGCCGAGCTCCGGCCCATCGGCCGGCACGCGGACTCCGGCGGGTACCGCCGCTACGCCTGGACCGGCGCGGACGCCGACTGCCGGACCTGGTTCCAGGCGCAGGCCGAGGCGCGCGGGCTCGTGTACGAGACCGACCGCAACGGCAACCAGTGGGCCTGGCTCGGTGACCCCCTGGCCGGGGACGCCGTGGTCACCGGCTCCCACCTGGACTCCGTCCCCGACGGCGGGGCCTTCGACGGCCCCCTCGGGGTGGTGTCCTCCTTCGCGGCCCTGGACGAACTCCGCAGGAGGGGCGCGGAGTTCGCCAGGCCACTTGCCATCACCAACTTCGGTGACGAGGAAGGGGCCCGGTTCGGGCTGGCCTGCGTCGGCTCCCGGCTCGCCGCCGGACAGCTGACCAAGGAGAAGGCGTACGAGCTCCGCGACGCGGACGGCGTCAGCCTCCCGCAGGCCATGGAGGCCGCCGGATACGACCCGGACGCCATCGGCGCCGACCCCGAACGCCTCGCCCGCATCGGCGCCTTCGTCGAACTGCACGTGGAACAGGGCCGGGCCCTGGACCTGTCCGGGGGCCGGGTCGGCATCGCCTCCGCGATCTGGCCGCACGGCCGCTGGCGCTTCGACTTCCGGGGCGAGGCCAACCATGCGGGCACCACCCGGCTGGCCGACCGCCGCGACCCGATGCTGACGTACGCGCAGACCGTGCTCGCGGCCCGCGCCGAGGCGGCCCTCGCCGGGGCCGTGGCCACCTTCGGGAAGATCTCCGTCGAGCCCAACGGGGTCAACGCCATCCCGTCCCTCGTGCGCGGCTGGCTCGACTCGCGCGCCGCAGACCAGGCCACCCTCGACACGGTCGTGACCGCGATCGAGAAGGCCGCCCGCGAGCGCGCGGACGCGGAGGGCATCGACCTGGACGTGGTCCGGGAGTCCTTCACCCCGGTCGTCGAGTTCGAGCACGCCCTGCGCGAGGAGATGAACCGGATCCTCGGCGGGTCCGTCCCCGTGCTCGGCACGGGCGCGGGACACGACGCCGGAATCCTCTCGGCGGCCGTCCCGACCGCCATGCTGTTCGTACGCAACCCCACCGGGGTCTCCCACTCCCCGCGGGAGTTCGCCGCCGAGGACGACTGCGTGGCAGGCGTCCTCGCCCTCGCCGACGTACTGGAAGGCCTCGCATGCAGGTGAAGGGGCACGTGCTGAAGACGTACTGGCTGGAGCACGCCTGGCTCGGCACCCATGTCGAGCCGGGCGTCGCCCTGGACGTAGCAGACGACGGGCGGATCTCCGCCCTGCGGACCGGGGTCGAGACCCCGCCCCCGGGCGCCGAGGTACTGCGCGGACTGACCGTCCCGGGCCTGGCCAACGCGCACAGTCACGCCTTCCACCGGGCCCTGCGCTCCACCGTTCAGGTCGGCAGCGGCACCTTCTGGACCTGGCGCGACTTCATGTACAAGGTCGCCCAGAACCTCACCCCCGACAGCTACTTCGCGCTCGCGCGGGCCGTCTACGCCGAGATGGCGCTGGCCGGCATCACCGCGGTGGGCGAGTTCCACTACGTCCACCACGCCCCGGGCGGAGCCCCGTACGCCGATCCCAACGCCATGGGCGAGGCCCTGATCGCGGCCGCCGCCGAGGCCGGCATCCGCATCACGCTCCTCGACACGGCGTACCTGTCGGCGGGCTTCGGGGAAGCACCCAACCCCCAGCAGCTCCGCTTCTCCGACTCCACCGCGGACGCCTGGGCGGCGCGGGTCTCGGCCCTCAAGCCCCGCGAACACGCCCTGATCGGCGCCGCGATCCACTCGGTCCGCGCGGTACCGGCGGGGCAGCTGGCCACCGTCGCGGGCTGGGCCGAGGAGCGCCGGGCCCCGCTCCACGTCCACCTCTCGGAGCAGACCGCCGAGAACGAGGCCTGCCTCGCGGCGCACGGCCGCACCCCGACCCAGCTGCTCGCCGACCACGGCGTGCTCGGCCCGCGCACCACCGGGGTGCACAACACGCACCTCACCGACGGGGACATCGCCCTCCTGGGCTCCACCACGACCGGCACCTGCATGTGCCCCACCACCGAACGCGACCTCGCCGACGGCATCGGCCCGGCCGTACGCCTCCAGCGCGCGGGCAGCCCGCTCTCGCTGGGCAGCGACAGCCATGCGGTGATCGACCTGCTCGAAGAGGCGCGGGCGATGGAGCTCAACGAGCGCCTGAGCAGCCGGACCCGGGGTCACTGGACGGCGAACGCGCTGCTCACCGCTGCCACGGAGGACGGGCACGCCGCCCTCGGCTGGTCGGGGGCGGGCCGCCTGGAGGCGGGCGCGCTGGCGGACTTCACCACCATCACTCTGGACTCCGTCCGCACGGCCGGAGCCCTGCCCCGCCTGGGCGCGGAGACGGCCGTCTTCGCAGCCTCGGCGGCGGACGTCCGCCACACGGTGGTGGGCGGCCGCCACATCGTCCGCGACGGATCGCACACCCTCGTCGGGGACGTCCCGACGGCCCTGGCCACCACCATCGCCGCCCTCCGCGGCTAGTGCTGTGACCGGGAAGGTTCACCGGGTCGCGACGCCCGGCACGGCACCTCGCCGCGTTGTCGGACCGCGCAAGTACGTCCGGTACGAGCCGCGCTCCTCCGCCTTGCGATGCACCGCACCGAACGCCGCGACCCGGCAAACCTTCCCGGCCACAGCACTAGCGCCCCCGCCTGCGGCGGGCCTCCCCCCACCCCGAGGACGGCAACTCATGACCACGACCACCATCACCAACATCGGCAGCCTCGTCACCAACGACCCCGCCCAGGGCGACGGCACCCCCCTCGGCCTGATCCAGAACGCGGCCGTGGTCATCGACGGCGACCGCATCGCCTGGGTCGGCCCCGCCGACAAGGCTCCGCCCGCCGACGAGGCGTTCGACGCGCAGGGCCGGGCGCTCATCCCCGGCTTCGTCGACTCCCACTCCCACCTGGTCTTCGCGGGCGACCGCACCGCGGAGTTCAACGCCCGCATGTCCGGCCACAGCTACTCCGCCGGAGGCATCCGCACCACCGTCGCCGCCACCCGCGCCGCCTCCGACGCCGAGCTCGAGGCGAACCTGCTGCGCCACCTCCACGAGGCCCGCCGCCAGGGCACCACCACGTTCGAGACCAAGTCGGGCTACGGCCTCACGGTCCAGGACGAGGCGCGAGCCCTGCGCATCGCCTCCGCGCACACCGAAGAGGTCACCTATCTCGGCGCGCACATCGTCTCCCCGGACTACGCCGACGACCCGGCCGCCTACGTGGACCTCGTCACCGGCGAGATGCTGACCGCCTGTGCCCCGTACGCCCGCTGGGTGGACGTGTTCTGCGAGAAGGGCGCCTTCGACGGCGACCAGGCCCGTGCGATCCTCACCGCCGGCGCCGCCGCCGGGCTGATCCCGCGCGTCCACGCCAACCAGCTCTCCTACGGCCCCGGCGTGCAGCTCGCGGTCGAGCTGGAGGCCGCCTCCGCCGACCACTGCACCCACCTCACCGACGCCGATGTGGACGCCCTCGCCCAGGCGGCCGGGACGACCGTCGCCACCCTGCTACCCGGCGCCGAGTTCTCCACCCGCGCGCAGTGGCCCGACGCCCGCCGGCTCCTCGACGCGGGGGTCACGGTGGCCCTGTCGACCGACTGCAACCCGGGCTCCTCCTACACGAGTTCGATGCCGTTCTGCATCGCCCTCGCCGTCCGCGACATGGGGATGACCCCGGACGAGGCCCTGTGGTCCGCCACCGCCGGCGGTGCCCGCGCCCTGCGCCGCACCGACATCGGCACCGTCACCCCCGGCGCGCGCGCGGACCTGGCCCTGCTCGATGCCCCCAGCCATGTCCACCTCGCCTACCGGCCGGGTGTTCCGCTGGTCTCGGCCGTCTGGCAGAAGGGCCGCAAGACGGCCTGAAACAGCCGGAATCCGGACGCCGCAGACCGCCCCAGGGCGTGCATCGCGGCGTACGGACGGCCTGTGGGCGGCGTACGGACGGCCTGTGGACGGGCTGTTGATACGGCGCTGTCCTTTGTCTTCCCTCCGTAGGGCCCCGGGGCTACCTTGAGCCACCAATCTGATGTGCCGTCAGTAACTTGTGGCCCAAGGTTCGAGGGGAAGACGAAGGTGTCCGACCGGAAACGCTCCACCGCGCTCGCGCTGGCCTCCGTGCTGGCGGGGGCGGCGGTACTGCTGGCCGCCCCCGCAGCCCATGCGGCCGTTGTCGACGTCCAGTACGACTGCAAGACCCCCATCGGGGACAAATCGGCGGTCTCGCCGATCGAGATCAAAGGAGTCAAGGAGGGCAGCGGCTACAAGCTGACGATGTCCTTCCAGAAGGGCGTCTCCTCCAGCCCCATCGAGCTCGGCAAGGGCGCGATGACGCCCAGTGCCGTGATCATGGTCGGCGGCGCGGAGAAGGTGTCGGTACCGGTCTCCGGTCCGCCCAACGCCGAGGCCGTACCGGCCAATACGCCCATCAAGATCAGTGACCTCTCGGGCACGTACACGCCCAAGAAGTCCGGCAAGGTCACCTTCACCGCGGGCGTGCTCACGATCAAGGCGATGGGGACGACCACCACCTGCACCCCGGGCAACAGCCCGGGGCCGTCGCTCGAACTCGAGGTGACGGCCCCCGGCGGCGGCAGCGCCACCGGGTCGACCGGATCCACCGGCTCGACGGGATCCACCGGGGGCAGCCTCCCGCAGACCGGCCCCGAGGACTCCGCCATCGCCCTCGGAACCCTCGGCGCCACCGTGATCCTCTCCGGCGCCGCCGGCGTGCTCTGGCTGACCCGGCGCGGCCAGCGGGCCAGGTCCTGAACGGAGCGCACCCGGTCATGCCCGTGCTCCACTCGCCCCGAAGGTCCGGCGGGCTGCTCCGCGCCGCCGTCGCCGCCGTGGCCGCCGCCGTGCTCTCCTGCACGGACGCTGCCTACGGCCCACGGGAGGCGCCTCCGTCGGCCGAAGACGACGGCGCGCACCCTGCCTAGCGCACCTCGCCTGCGTAACGTC
>NZ_JBHWMB010000085.1:8621-30889 GCF_042730015.1 Streptomyces sp. NPDC059957
TTTCTCATCCCTTCCCCCCCCCCCGAAACTTCTAGTACTCCCCCCACCCCCCCCCCGTCCTCACGGCCCCCCCCCCTTCCCCCCTGCCGGTGCCCCGGCCCCGGCCGCCGGTGACGGGCCCGGCTGGACCGCCGAGCCCGTCGCCGGGAGTGCGCCGGCGGCGGCGAAGACCGGGGCCCGCCCTTACGTCGCCCGCCCGTTCTTCTACGTCGCGGGCCCCTCCGGCACGGTCCTGGAGGACCGCCTCGTCCTGGCCAACACCAGTGGCCAGGAGCGCACCATCACCCTGCGCGGCGCCGACGCCTACAACACGGCGGCAGGCGCCTTCGCGGTGCGCCCGGCGACGGAGTCCACCGGCGCGGGCCTCTGGATCAGCTTCGGCGCGGGCGCCACGGTCAAGGTCCCGGCGCACACCCGCGCCGTGGTCCCCTTCACCGTCACCGTGCCGCCCGGCTCCCCGCCCGGCGACCACCCGGCGGCCGTCGTCGCCACCGAGGCCGGCCGCGAGGTGGGCGTACGGGTCCACCTGCGCGTCGGCGGCCCGGCGCTGGCGGCGCTCACGGTCGAGGACGTCTCCGTACGCGGCAAGGGGGCGACCGCGCGCGTCGCGTACACCCTGGTCAACCGCGGCAACGTGGCCCTCGCCCCCGAACTCGCCATCAGTGCCGAGGGAACCCTCGGCAAGGTCGCGGGCCGCAGCGCCCGCACCCTGCCGGTCGAGGTGCTGCCCGGCCAGCGCGTGGAACTGACCGAACCCTGGCCCGGCGCGCCCGTGTTCGACCGGGTCGCCCTGACCCTCACCGTCACGGCCCCCGGCGGCGCCCGCGCCACGGGGAGCACCTCGGCCTGGTTCGTGCCCTGGGGGATCGCGGGCGCGACCGGCCTCGGGCTGCTGGGCCTCGGCGCCGTCGCGGCCACCGCCCTGCTCCTCGCACGCAAGCGGCGGACCCGGTCCGGCGACGGGCCCGCGCCCGCGCCGCACGGGAGCGCCGTACCCGAAGAAGCCCCAGCGCCGGAACACGAGTTGACGGGAGCACCCAGGTGAGCGCCAAGGCCGGTGGGAGACACGGCGGCAAGGTCAGGGCCCTGGTCGCGGCGGGATGCGCGGGACTGGCGGCGGGGCTGGTGGCGTGCGCGCTGGCGCTGTCCGCGGCAGCCCCGGCCGCCGCGGACGACGGCAAACCCGCCGTTGCCCTCTCCCTCAAGGAAGCCGCCAAGGGCACGGAGATAGCCGTCACCGGAACGGGCTGGCGGCCCAAGACCATGGTGATGCTGCTGGTCTGCGGGCAGAACATGATCGGCGGCACCAACAGCTGCGCCAACGCCGACGGCGTGGCCGTCTCGGTCGCCGACGACGGGCACTTCTCCGCCCAGCTCCCGGTGGTCGCCCCGCCCAAGCCCTGCCCCTGCGTGGTCAACGTGACCTCCGTCAACGGGGACCAGTCCACCGTCGGGGCCCCGCTGAAGATCACCGACCACCCGGTGGCCGACCTGCCCGCCGAGGGCGGCACGGCCCGGCTCGCCCTGCTCACCGGGGTCCAGCTCAAGGGCGAGGACGGGGTGCTGACCTGGTTCGGTGCCCCGCCCGGCCGGAAGTTCACGGTCACCGTGGGCAATCTCGGCTCCGCCGCGGTCAAGGACCCGGTCTTCCAGCTCGGCACCGCCCACGGGGTGTTCGCACCGACCTGGGAAGAGGTCCGCTGGAAGGGCACCATCCCGCCCGGGGGCAAGGCGGAGGTCGCCCTCGACGCGACCCTCACCGGCGGCGCCCACGGGGACTACACCCTCTCCCTCAAGTACGGGGAGACGGTCCTGGCCACACAGCCCTGGGGCGTGGCACGCCCGTACGGGGTGCTGCTGTTCTGGGGCCTGCTCCTCCTGGTGATCCCGGCCGCGATCTTCCGGATCGGCATGGCCGTCGTCGACAAGGTCCGCCCGCGCACGGGTCCCGGGGTGAACGGCGGCCGGCACCGCGGCCACCGGCCGCCGGCCGACCCGGCGGCGGCGGTGACCGCGCGGCTGCCGCGGATCCCGGCGGTACGGGGACCCGCGCGGGGCCCCGTACGAGGACCGCTGCGCGGTTCCGGACCGACCCGCTCCGCCCAGGCGGCGGAGCCCCCACAGACCACCACGGCGGTACTGCCGTGGTTCACCCCGGACAGCGCGCCGGGGACACCGGATCCCTCCGCGTCAGCGAAGGAACCGCAGGCACGACAGGCACCACAGGAAGCACAGGAAGCACAGGCACCACGAGAAACAGAAGCACCTGCACCACAGACGTCCGCACCGTCTGAGAACAGTCCGACGACGAAGGGACTTCAGTGAAAACCCAACGGAGGGCGAGCGCGGCCGCGGTCGCGCTGCTGCTCGGCGGCGCGGGCATCGCCATGGGGGCCACACCCGCCCAGGCGGTCGTGGTCGACGTCAAGTACGACTGCAAGACCCCCATCGGGGACAAGTCGGCGGTCTCGCCGATCGACATCAAGGCCGTGAAGGAGGGCAGCGGCTACAAGCTGACGATGTCCTTCCAGAAGGGCGTCTCCTCCAGCCCCATCGAGCTCGGCAAGGGCGCGATGACCCCGAGCGCCAAGATCGTCCTGGGCGGCGCCGACACGGGGGCGGTCGACGTCACCGGCCCGGCCAACCCCGAACCCATCCCGGCCAACACGCCGATCAAGATCAGCGACCTCTCGGGCACGTACACGCCCAAGAAGTCCGGCAAGGTCACCTTCACCGCCGGCGTACTGCTGATCAAGGCGATGGGGACGACCTCCACCTGCACCCCGGGCAACAGCCCGGCACCGTCCCTGGAGCTGGACGTGAAGGTGGGGGGCCCCAGCCAGCCCCCGTCGAGCCCGCCGCCGAGCAGCCGGCCGCCGACGAGCGCCCCGCCGAGCAGCCAGCCGCCGACCAGCGCCCCGCCGAGCAGCCGGCCGCCCACCAGTCAGCCGCCCACCAGCGGGCCGCCGACGAGCCCGTCGCCCTCCGCGTCCGGCGGGGGCCAGACCGACTTCCCGGGCCAGACCGTCGACGTCACCTTCGACTGCGGGGCCTTCATCCCCGGCGGCCCCCTGAAGGGCAAGGTGACGATCAACGCGAAGAAGAACGGCGGCAACTACGACCTGACCGCCACGACCGCCAAGGGCGTGATGAACAGCCCCGCGGACCTTCCGGCGGGAGCGCTCCAGCCCGCGCTGGACATCAAGCTCGGCGGCGCCGACAGCGGCATCGTCAAGGTCAGCGGCCCGGGCAACCCCGAGGCGATCAAGGGCGGCTCCCCGGTCAGCCTCAGTGACATGAAGGGCACCTACAAGCCCGGCAAGACCGGCAAGACCACGCTGACCCCGGACAAGCTGACCATCAACGTGGTCATGGCCCCGGGCGCCGCCCCGATCGTGGTGCCCTGCGCCGCGACGGCCAGCGCGGTGTCGCTCACGCTGGACACCGCCGCCCAGCCCGGCGGCTCGGGCACCTCCGGCACCTCCGGCACTTCTGGCAGCGCCTCCGGCACCTCGGGCGGCCTCGCCGAGACCGGCGCCTCGGACGACGGCGGCATCAAGGCCCTGGCCCTGGTCGCCGGCACGGTCATCCTGCTCGGCGCGGCCGTCTTCACCTTCACCCCGTGGCGCCGCCTGCGCGGCCAGCGGTAGCGGTAGCGGTAGCTGCACGCTCACCGAAGCAGCCCGCGGAAACAGAACGGCCCGGCACACCTTCCGGTGTGCCGGGCCGTTCGCCCTGTCGGGGGGTGCGTCAGTGCACGCCGCCCATGAGGGGCTGGACCTTCTTGCGGTACATGTAGATCGCGATACCGGCGAGCACCGCGAGCACGCCCTGGGTGGCGAACCAGCCCTGGGTGTCCGTCGGGGCGCCGAGCAGCTGGAGCAGCGCGATCGTGGAGTCACCGGCGGTGACCGCGAGGAAGAAGACACCCATCATCTGGGAGGCGTACTTCTGCGGCGCCAGCTTGGTGGTCAGCGACAGGCCGACGGGGGAGAGGGTGAGCTCACCGACGGTCTGGATGAAGTAGACGCCGACCAGCCACATCGGGCTGACCTTCGTGTCACCGGTGGCCAGACCCTGGGCGATCATCATGACGCCGAAGGAGACGCCGATCATGACCAGCGCGAAGGAGAACTTCGCGAGGGTGGTGGGCTCCTTGGAGCGACGGGCCAGCGCCACCCACAGCATCGCGAAGAGGGGCGCGAGCGCCATCACGAACAGCGGGTTGAGCGACTGGAACCAGCTCTCCGGGAAGTTGAAGCCGAACAGCGTGCTGTCCGTGCTGTCCTTCGCGAACAGGGCCAGCGTGGAGCCGGTCTGGTCGTAGATCGCCCAGAAGATCGCGGCGGCGGCGAAGAACCAGACGTACGCCGACATGCGCGAGCGCTCGACACCCGAGAGGTCCTTGTCGCGCTTGATGCGCAGGATCGCCCAGGCGGGGAGGACCAGACCGGCGATGGTCAGCGGCCACAGCGCGTAGTTGATCGTGAAGATGCCGGCCAGGCCGATGATCGCGTAGGCGGCGGCGGCGACGCCGAGCCAGATCAGGCCCTTCTTGATGACGGAGGACTTCTCGGCGGCGCTCAGCGGGCTCGGAACCGTGTTGGAGACCGGGTTCAGGTGGCGGAAGCCGAAGAAGTAGAAGGCGAGGCCCAGGGCCATGCCGACACCGGCCATGGCGAAGCCGAGGTGCCAGTTGATCTCCTGGCCGACGTAGCCGATGGTCAGCGGCGCGACGAAGGCACCGAGGTTGATGCCCATGTAGAAGATCGTGAAGCCGCCGTCACGGCGGGGGTCGTTCTTCTCGGTGTACAGCTGGCCGACCATCGTGGAGATGTTGGCCTTCAGGACACCGGAACCGGCGGCGATGAGCGCCAGGCCGATGAAGAACGAGATGGACGAGGGCACCGCCAGCAGGAAGTGACCCGTCATGATCACGACACCGGCAACGGCCACGGCCTTGCGGGCACCCCACACGCGGTCACCGAGCCAGCCGCCCGGGAGGGCGAGGAGGTAGACCATCGCGTTGTAGACGGAGTAGATCGCGACCGCGGTCGCGTCGTTCATCCCGAGGCCGCCGTCGGCCACGTTGGTGGCCAGGAACAGCACGAGCAGCGCGCGCATGCCGTAGAAGCTGTAGCGCTCCCACATCTCCGTCATGAAGAGGAAGGCGAGGCCGCTGGGGTGGCCGAGGAAGGTCTTCTCGGTGGCGTTACCGGCCGAGTCCTTCGTCAGGCTGGAAGCCATGGTCGATCCTTGCTTGCTCGGGACGCTTCGCTTCGTGAGCGGAACAGCGCCCGGACGATTAGCCGGTACCGGCGGCGGATCCCCCACCCCACGCCCGGGGGTCTCGCCCCTGTGGGGGGAGAAGGGAACATCCGTAACCGGGATCCACGCCCGCTCGCGCACCATCGCGCGGCGGGCCCGGCCCATAGGTCATTCACTGTCATCGAGGCCGGACGGGTGAGTCCTGTCGAGACTTCCCGTCCGATCAGGACAGAAATAGAGACCTTCGGCTGTGTTTGGCTCGAAAGTCTCATGGAGGTAGTGCATCAGGCGTCTCGACACCATACGACACGACAGTGCCGGATATGAAAGTACTTGAGATATGGATCACAGGTCGTGGTGGAATCAACGGAGCATATTCGAAGGTGGTTAGTAGTTCCTAAGCCCAGATAGACAGGGCTCTGTACGCGGGCCTCTTCTTTCCCCCGCCGCGGACTACCATCACCCACATGACGCGTGTACTGCTCGCCGAGGACGACGCATCCATCTCGGAACCCCTGGCCCGCGCCCTGCGCCGGGAAGGGTACGAGGTCGAGGTCCGGGAGGACGGCCCCACCGCCCTGGACGCGGGACTGCAGGGCGGCATCGACCTCGTCGTCCTGGACCTGGGCCTGCCGGGCATGGACGGTCTGGAGGTCGCCCGCAGGCTGCGCGCCGAGGGCCACGGCTTCCCGATCCTGGTCCTCACCGCCCGCGCCGACGAGGTCGACACGGTCGTGGGCCTGGACGCCGGCGCCGACGACTACGTGACCAAACCCTTCCGGCTCGCCGAGCTGCTCGCCCGCGTCCGGGCCCTGCTGCGGCGCGGCGCCACCGAGTCCGCCCAGGCCCCCGCCACCCACGGGGTGCGGATCGACGTCGAATCGCACCGCGCCTGGATGGGCGAGGAGGAGCTCCAGCTCACGGCGAAGGAGTTCGACCTGCTGCGGGTCCTCGTCCGCGACGCCGGCCGGGTCGTCACCCGCGACCAGCTGATGCGCGAGGTCTGGGACACCACCTGGTGGTCCTCCACCAAGACCCTCGACATGCACATCTCCTGGCTGCGCAAGAAGCTCGGCGACGACGCGGCCAACCCCCGCTACATCGCCACCGTCCGCGGAGTCGGCTTCCGCTTCGAGAAGAGCTGAAACCACGCCGGACCGCATATCTAGGGCATTCTCGGAGCCATGCGCCGCCGTCTGATCAACTCCACGCTCGCCGTGGTGCTCGTCGTCATCGCCGTCTTCGGGGTCTCCCTCGTCATCGTCGAGACCCGCACCATCACCAGCAGCGCCCAGGACCGCATCGAGTCCGAGGCGCTGCGGCTGGTGGGCATCGTCGAGAGCGACGTCCTGGAGAAGCAGCAGGTCGACCCCGGCGCCCTGGCCGAACAGCTCGACTCCGGCCGGTACGCCCGGATCACCATCCCCGGCCGGGAGCCGATCGAGATCGGCAGCCGCATCACCGAGAGCGTCATCCGGGGCACCGCCCTCGGTGAGCAGGGCGAGACCGTGATCGTCGAGGAGCCGCGCTCCACCGTCACCCGCGAGGTCGGCCGGACCCTGGCCGTGGTCGGCGCCGTCGCCCTGCTCGCCGTCGTGGCGGCCGTCCTGCTCGCCGTACGCCAGGCCAACCGGCTGGCCTCCCCGCTGACCGACCTCGCCGAGACGGCCGAGCGCCTGGGCTCGGGCGACCCGCGCCCCCGCCACAAGCGCTACGGGGTCCCCGAGCTGGACCGGGTCGCGGACGTACTGGACTCCAGCGCCGAGCGGATCGGCCGCATGCTCACCGCCGAGCGGCGCCTGGCCGCGGACGCCTCGCACCAGCTGCGCACCCCGCTCACGGCCCTGTCGATGCGGCTGGAGGAGATCACCGTCACCGACGACCTGGAGACCGTACGGGAGGAGGCGACGATCGCCCTCACCCAGGTGGAGCGGCTCACGGACGTGGTCCAGCGGCTCCTGACGAACTCCAGGGACCCGCGCACGGGCTCGGCCGTCCCCTTCGACCTGGACGAGGTCGTCAAACAGCAGCTGGAGGAGTGGCGCCCCGCCTACCGCAGCGCCGGCCGGGCCGTCGTCCGCTCCGGGAAGACCGGCATCCGCGCCGTGGGCACCCCGGGCGCCGTCTCGCAGGTCCTGGCGACCCTGGTGGAGAACTCCCTCATGCACGGCGGCGGCACCGTGGCCCTGCGGACCCGGGTGATCGGCAACCAGGCCGTACTGGAGGTCACGGACGAGGGGCCGGGCGTCCCGCCGGACCTCGGCAACCGGATCTTCGAGCGGGCCATCAGCGGCCGCAACTCCACCGGCATCGGCCTCGCCGTGGCCCGGGACCTCGCGGAGGCCGACGGCGGCCGTCTGGAACTGCTGCAGACCCGGCCGCCGGTGTTCGCCCTGTTCCTCAGCCGGACCGCGCCGGACCGCTCGGACCCGGAGCAGACGGTCCGCTGACCGGGCGGGACTCAGTTCGCGGCGGTTTCCGGGGTCCGCGCCGGCGCCGGCGCCGGCGCCTGTGCCTCCGCCGGGGCCTGGCCGTCCCGCTGCTCGACGACCAGGGAGGCCGCGGCCGGCGTGGGCAGGGCCTTGAAGACCCAGGTCCGGTAGGACCAGAAGCGGAACACGGTGGCGATGCCGATGCCGGTGAACTTGAAGAAGTTCGAGGCGAGCGGCCCGTCCCAGTGGAAGCCGTAGGTGGCCGTGAACAGGATGCCGTTCTCGATCACGAGCCCGATCGCGCTGAACGCGAGGAACAGCCCGAGCTCACGGGTGCGGCCCGCTCCGGTCCGGTCGGCCCGGTCCCGGTAGGCGAAGTAGCGGAAGCCCAGGTAGTTCGTGACGATGGCGACCAGGGTGGCTATCACGCTCGCGCGCACCACCTGGAGGTCGGTGACCTGCCTGATCAGGTTGAAGACGCCCAGATTGACCAGGACTCCCAGCCCGCCGACGGCCCCGAACCTGGCGATCTCGCGCGCGAGCCCGCGCACGCGGTCGAGGACGGATCCGCTCTCCGGCTTGCTCATATGAGGCTCAGTCCTGTCTTCGGGGCCCCCGTATGAGGCGTCACACGTTTTACTGCGCGCGCCCATGCTAAGTGTCGCCCCATCGGTACGTCTGCGCCTTCGGACACCGTGCGACACACGGCACACCCGCCACCCGCGGTCGCCTGGTACCGGCCACCGCCACCCGGATGCGCGTCCGGATGGCGGAATACCGCCGGATACCCTGGAGGAGTGACGTTCCCGGTAGTCGGCATGGTCGGCGGCGGACAGCTCGCCCGCATGACCCACGAGGCGGGTATCCCCCTCGGCATCAGATTCAAGATCCTCAGTGACACCCCACAGGACTCGGCGGCCCAGGTCGTGAGCGACGTCGTCATCGGCGACTATCGCGATCTGGAGACCCTGCGCGCCTTCGCGCGCGGCTGTGACGTGATCACCTTCGACCACGAGCACGTGCCCATCGCGCACCTGCGGGCCCTGGAAGCCGACGGCATCGCCGTCCGCCCGGGGCCCGACGCGCTGATGCACGCCGCGGACAAGGGGGTGATGCGCGCCAGGCTCGACGAGATCGGCGCGCCCAGTCCCCGCCACCGGATCGTGAGCGATCCGGCGGACGCGGCGGCCTTCGCCGAAGAGGTCGGCGGGTTCCCCGTCATCCTCAAGACGGTGCGCGGCGGGTACGACGGAAAGGGCGTGTGGTTCGTCCGTACGCAGGCGGACGCCGAGGCCCCGTTCAAGGCGGGCGTCCCGGTCCTGGCCGAGGAGAAGGTGGATTACGTCCGCGAGCTCGCGGCCAACATCGTCCGCTCCCCGCACGGCCAGGCCGTGTCCTACCCGGTCGTGGAGTCGATCCAGGTGGACGGGGTCTGCGACACGGTCATCGCCCCCGCCCCGAACCTCTCGGAGGCCCTGGCCGGCGAGGCCCAGGCCCTGGCCCTGCGCATCGCCAAGGAACTCGACGTGACCGGCCACCTCGCCGTGGAGCTGTTCGAGACCACCGACGGCCGGATCCTGGTCAACGAACTGGCGATGCGCCCGCACAACAGCGGCCACTGGACCCAGGACGGTGCCATCACCTCCCAGTTCGCCAACCACGTACGGGCCGTCCTGGACCTGCCCCTCGGCGACCCGCGCCCCCGCGCCCGCTGGACGGTCATGGCGAACGTGCTCGGCGGGGACTACCCCGACATGTACGCGGCGTACCTGCACTGCATGGCCCACGACCCCCAGCTGAAGATCCACATGTACGGCAAGGACGTGAAACAGG
Source organism: Streptomyces sp. NPDC059957 (assembly GCF_042730015.1). Lineage (NCBI taxonomy): Bacteria > Bacillati > Actinomycetota > Actinomycetes > Kitasatosporales > Streptomycetaceae > Streptomyces > Streptomyces sp. NPDC059957. Next base: position 18,155 of record NZ_JBHWMB010000085.1, read on the forward strand.
GCCGCAAGGTCGGCCACGTCAACACCTACGGCGACGATCTGGACGATGTGCTGGAGCGCGCACGTCACGCAGCCGGCTACCTCAGAGGAACCATCCAAGATTGACCTGCCCCCTCCCTACCGGGAGGGGGTTCCCACCCTCGCGCGTGGGGTTTCCTGCTTCACCACGGACCGCCCCGGCCGAGAGGAGGTCTCCCGTTGAGGTCCGACGTCCGTTCCACAGGCAGTGACCGCCAGCCCGGCGGCCAGAAGGTTGATCGCTGCGTTCCCGTCCCTGTCATGGGTCGTTCCGCAGGTCTCGCACGTCCACTCACGGACCCTCGCCACCCGAGTACGGGCCTTGGCTCGGTTGTTGCTGCCCTGCTCCTTCCGCGAGAGTGCCCGCTGGGCGCGCGCCAGGCGCTCCCGTTCCTTGCGCTCGTGCTTCGGATTCCGGACCTTCTCGCCGGTGGAGAGCGTGACCAGGGCTGTCAACCCGGCATCGATTCCGATCGCGTGTGTCGTGTCCGGCATCGAAACCGGGGTGTCCTCGCAGAGGAGGGACACGAACCAGCGATGCGCGCCGTCACGAGAGACCGTGACCGTCGACGGCACGGCCCCCGCGGGCAGGGGTCGGGACCACACGATGGCCAGCGGCGCGGCCATTTTCGCGAGCGTCAGCCGGCCATCCGCGTAGCGGAAGGCGCTGCGCGTGTACTCGGCGCTCTGCCGGGCCCTCCGTTTCGATTTGAAGTGCGGGTACCTGGACCGCTTCGCCCAGAAGCCGACGAATGCCGCGTGCAGGTGCCTCAGCGTCTGCTGGAGCGGTACGGAGGACACCTCGGTCAGATAGGCCAGATCAGCGGTCTTCTTCCACGCCGTGAGCATCGCCGACGTCTGTCCGACACCCACACGCTCCCGGCCCGTCGCCCATGCCTCTGTGCGGGCGGCGAGGGCCAGATTGTAGACCTTCCGTACGCACCCGAACGTCCGCGACAGCTCCGCTGCCTGCGTGTCGTTCGGATAGAAGCGGTATTTGAAGGCCCGCTTCACAGAAGAATCCCCCACGTCCTGGACGCTATGGGTGGCTACCACCCGCATACAACCCCAGGTGAAAGCATCACGGAGCGGTAAGGCCGCCGCGCTGCGGCCCCGGGCCGTCGATGCGTTTCCAGCCCCGGCAGAGTCCGGGAATTACCACGCAAGGAGAGTTGGGATGAGCACGTCCCCCGCAGCAGCTCCCGTCATCGGCATCGTCATGGGCTCGGACTCCGACTGGCCCGTCATGGAGGCGGCCGCCCAGGCACTCGACGAGTTCGAGATCCCCTACGAGGTGGACGTGGTCTCCGCCCACCGGATGCCGCGCGAGATGATCGCGTACGGGGAGCAGGCCGACGGGCGCGGCCTGAAGGCGATCATCGCGGGCGCGGGCGGCGCCGCCCACCTGCCCGGCATGCTCGCCTCCGTCACCCCGCTGCCCGTCATCGGGGTACCCGTCCCGCTGAAGTACCTCGACGGCATGGACTCCCTGATGTCGATCGTCCAGATGCCGGCCGGAATCCCCGTCGCCACCGTCTCGATCGCCGGCGCCCGCAACGCCGGGCTGCTCGCCGTACGGATGCTGGCCGCGCACGACCCGGAGCTGCGGGCCCGCATGAACGACTTCCTCCAGGACCTCAACGACCAGGCCACGGAGAAGGGCAAGCGGCTGCGCACCAAGGTCGCCGGTCAGGACTCCTTCGGATTCGGCAAGTGAGCACGGCGGGCGGGACGGGCGCCGCCCGGCACCTGGACGCCGCGCGCGAACTGCTCGCCGAGCACCCGGTCGTCGACGGGCACAACGACCTGCCCTGGGCCCTGCGCGAGACCGTGCGCTACGACCTGGACCAGCGGGACATCGGCCTCGACCAGAAGGGCCACCTGCACACCGACATCCCCCGGCTGCGCGCCGGCGGGGTCGGCGCGCAGTTCTGGTCGGTCTACGTGCGCTCCGACTACGCGGGCGACGACGCGGTCAGCGCCACCCTGGAGCAGATCGACGTCGTCGCCCAGCTGATCGACCGTTACCCGCGCGATCTGGTGCGGGCCCTGACGGCCGACGACATGGAGGCGGCGCGCGCCGAGGGCCGGATCGCCTCGCTGATGGGCGCCGAGGGCGGGCACTCCATCAACAACTCGCTCGCCACCCTGCGCGCCCTGCACCAGCTCGGCGTGCGGTACATGACGCTCACGCACAACGACACCATCGACTGGGCGGATTCGGCGACCGACGAGCCCCGGCACGGGGGCCTCAGCGAGTTCGGCCGCGAGGTCGTCCGCGAGATGAACCGGATCGGCATGCTCGTCGACCTCTCGCACGTCGCCGCGACCACGATGCGCGACGCGCTCGCGGTCACGGCGGCGCCGGTGGTCTTCTCGCACTCCTCGGCCCGGGCCGTCTGTGACCACGTGCGCAACATCCCCGACGACGTGCTGGCGCTGCTGCCGGCCAACGGCGGGGTCGCGATGGCCACCTTCGTGCCCAAGTTCATCCTCCCGGCAGCCGTCGAGTGGACCCTGGCCGCCGACGAGAACCTGCGCGCGCACGGCCACCACCACCTCGACACGACCCCCGCGGCGATGGCCCTGCACCGGGCCTTCGAGGAGGCGCGCCCGCGCCCGGTGGCCACGGCCGCCACGGTCGCCGACCACCTCGACCACATGCGCGAGGTGGCCGGGGTCGACCACATCGGCATCGGCGGGGACTACGACGGCACCGCCTTCACCCCGGCCGGGCTGGACGACGTGGCCGGGTACCCCAACCTGGTCGCCGAGCTGCTGGCACGCCGCTGGTCCAAGGCCGACCTGGCGAAGCTGACCTGGTCGAACGCGGTACGGACGCTGCGCGACGCCGAAGCGGTGGCGCGCGAGCAGTCGGCCGCCCGGGGCCCGTCCAACGCGGTGCTCCCGCAGCCCGCGGCTTCCTGACCGGTCCCGCCCGGCGGATCCGGCGTACGGGCTGTGACCAGCGAACACCTGCTGGTTACACCCGAACGCCACATCCGCCGGGCGCCTCCGGCGTCCCACATGTCACGGTGGCAACATCTTCCCTGCTTCTCTCCCGCTGCTTTTCTTAGGGACACAGCCGCCGAGACCGGAGCGCACGCCATGGCCGACCTGCAGGACGAACCGCACACGAACCCGGTGACCCCCGTGGGCCCCGGCTCCCTAGGAGCCGAGGATCCCACCGGCACGGTGCTCCCGGGCGCCCTGGACCGGGCCGCCGCACTGCTTTGCGTCCATCCCGTCGCGGATGGCTGCAACACCCTCGTCTGGACCCTTCGGACAAGTCCGTACCACGACATCGACACCTCGGACGCGGGCATCGACACCGACATCCCGCGGCTGCGCGCCGGTGGGGTGGGGGCCCAGTTCTGGTCGCTGCTCACGCCGCGCGAGGCCGCCGCCACCGACCAGGTGGTGTCCGACACCCTCGAACAGATCGACGGGGCACTGGCCCTGATGCACCGTTACCCCGACAGCCTCTGCCTGGCGCTGACCGCCGACGACCTGGCGGACGCCCGCAACCGGGGCCGCATCGCCTCCTTCCTGGGTCCCGTTCCCGGCCGCACCCTGACGGACTCGCTGGGCACGCTGCGCGCGTTCCACGCGCTGGGCGTACGGATCCTCGCGCCGGCCGGGGCGCCCTGGGCGATGGAGGGACTGACCGCCTTCGGCCACGAGGTGGTCAAGGAGATGAACCGGCTGGCGATGCTGCTGGACCTCACGGGCTGCCCGCCCGCACCGGCCTGCCAGCTCGCCGCGGCCTCCAAGGCGCCGGTGATCATCTCGCACACCGGGGCGGCCGCCCTCAACCCGCACCCGGGCAACGTGACCGACGAGGTGCTGCTCGCGCTGCGCGCGGCGAACGGCCTGGCGATGGTCACCTTCGACACCGCGCGCACCGGGGACTCCCTGCACGCGGTCGCCGACCACGTGGAGCACGTACGAGACGTCGCGGGCCCCCACTGCGTGGGCCTGGGAGCCGGCTTCGGCGCCGAGCCCGGTGTCGCGCGGCCCGCGGGCCTGATGGACCCCTCGGGCTATCCGCGGCTGATCGCGGAGCTGCTGGAGCGGGGCTGGTCGGAGACCGACCTGGCGCTGCTGACCTGGGGGAACGCCCAGCGGGTGGTGCGCGACGCGGAGTTCACGGGCCGCGCGGCGCAGCACCGCAGGGCGCCTTGAGCGGGAGCTAGTGCTGTGACCCGGTGAACCTTTCCGGTCACAGCACTAGACGCGGGCCGGCACTTCGGAGCCGGCCTTGGGCGCCGGGGCCGGCACGGTCCCGGCGCCGTTCCCGTTTCCGGTGTCGTTCCCGGTTGCGGGGACGGGGCTCACGCTCGCCCGCCACAGGAGCAGGCAGGACCAGACGGCGGCCCAGCCCAGCAGGCCGTTGCGGAGCACCAGGAGGAACGTGCCGAAGACGGTGCCCGGGAGGATCTCCGAGCCGTAGGTCAGCGGGTAGATCACCGTGCTGAGCGCGGTCGAGGCCACGATCAGCCAGGCCACCGGGCGCTGCGTGGTGTGCTTGCAGGTCAGGCAGACGGCAGCGAGGCCGACCAGCCAGATCAGGTACTGCGGGCTGAGCACGCGGCTGGTGATGGTGAAGACGAGGATGGCGCACAGCGCGGCGTCGAGCGGGGTCGCGGTCGTCCAGCGGCGGGCCTTCACCCGCCACAGCAGCAGCCAGGCGAACCCGATGACCGTCAGGCCGACGGAGAGCAGGGCGACGCTGGAGACGTACGGGCCGAGGTACTCGTAGGCGCCGTAGCGGACCTCGATCTTCCCGGACCAGGCGCCGACGAGCTTGCCGAGCATCAGGGCGGAGCCGCCGAGGGACTCGACCTGGATGCCGCGGTTGCCCTGGTTGCCCAGGAAGCCGAGGGTGTCGCGGAAGAACAGCGCGAGCACGGCGAGGAGTACGGCCCCGGCCGCCACGGCCGACAGGACGGCGTCGCGCGTGGTGCGGCCGCGCGGGGTGCCGATCAGCGTGAGCAGCGGCCAGACCTTGACCAGGGCGCCGACTCCGGCGAGGACGCCGCCGAGCTTGCGGCGGAAGCGCAGGCACAGCAGCGAGCCGACGGCGAGCAGGGTGACCTGGAGGTCGTAGCGGCCGAAGGGCAGTGAGAGCAGCAGCGGCAGCGTGGTCAGCCACAGCACGGCGCCGGCCAGGCTGCCGTCGGCGCGGCGGGCGGCGCGGACCAGCCCGATGGCGATCAGCGCGTCGCAGATCACGGTCAGCGCGACGAAGGCCTGGAAGTAGGTGAGGAAGGGGAGCAGGTCGGGCGACAGGAAGATCGCCGCCGCGGCCGGCGGGTACTGCCACATGACGTCGCCGTGCGGCATGGTCCCCGTGACGAGGACGTCGTACCAGTTGTTGTAGGTCTGGGTGATCTCCACGCGCACCGAGGAGGTGCCGTGCAGGTTCACCACCAGGAGGACCACCATCAGGGTCCGAGTGGCCAGCCAGAAGCCCGCCATGGCCAGGCGGCCGGCGCGCCCCCGGAGTGCGGAGTCGATGGTCCTGCTCATACTGGTCATCGGCCGTGAGTCTAGCGATCCGCGGCGCACGGCCCCGGTGGCTCTCGCCAACGATCCGGTGACGAGATGTGAAACCGTGTATTCCGCAACGAAGCGGATCAAGGGCTGCTGCCGGCCGCGGCGCGCCGGCCGGGCGGGTGTCGCCCGTCAGGCGCGCGGGCGGCCCATCGCGCGGTACGTCCAGCCGGCGGCGCGCCACAGCTCGGGGTCCAGGGCGTTGCGGCCGTCGAGGACGAGCCGGTCGGTGACGACCTCGCCGAGGGCGGCGGGGTCCAGGTCGCGGAACTCCCGCCATTCGGTGAGGTGCAGGACGACCTCGGCGCCGCGGGCGGCGTCCAGGGCGGTGTCGGCGTACCCGAGGGTGGGGAAGACGCGGCGGGCGTTGTCCATGCCCTTGGGGTCGTAGACGGTGACCTGGCCGCCCTGGAGGTGGATCTGGCCGGCCACGTTCAGCGCGGGGGAGTCGCGGACGTCGTCGGAGTCCGGCTTGAAGGTGGCGCCCAGCACGGCGACGCGCTTGCCGAGGAAGGAACCGCCGACGGCATCGCGGGCCAGCTCGACCATGTGGCCGCGGCGGCGCATGTTGATGGAGTCGACCTCGCGCAGGAAGGTCAGGGCCTGGTCGGCACCCAGCTCACCGGCCCTCGCCATGAAGGCGCGGATGTCCTTGGGCAGGCAGCCCCCGCCGAAACCGATGCCGGCCCGCAGGAACTTCTTGCCGATGCGCTCGTCGTGGCCGATGGCCTCGGCCAGCTTCACCACGTCGCCGCCGGCGGCCTCGCAGACCTCGGCCATGGCGTTGATGAAGGAGATCTTCGTGGCGAGGAAGGAGTTGGCGGCGGTCTTGACGAGTTCGGCGGTGGGGAAGTCGGTGACGACCAGCGGGGTGCCCTCGCCCATGGGGGTCGCGTAGACCTCCCGCAGGACCTTCTCGGCGCGTTCGCCGCGTTCGCCGTCGATCCCGATGACGATCCGGTCCGGGTGCAGGGTGTCCTGGACGGCGAAGCCCTCGCGCAGGAACTCCGGGTTCCAGGCGAGTTCGATCTCCTCGCCGGCCGGGGCGAGCGCGGTCAGCTTCGCGGCGAGGCGCTCGGCGGAGCCGACGGGCACGGTGGACTTGCCGACGACCAGGGCGGGCCGGGTCAGGTGCGGGGCGAGCGATTCCACGGCGGAGTCGACGTAGCTCATGTCGCAGGCGTACTCGCCGTGCTTCTGCGGGGTGTTCACGCAGACGAAGTGGACGTCGCCGAAGGCGCCGACCTCCTCCCAGGAGGTGGTGAAGCGCAGCCGGCCCGTGGAGCCCGGCAGTCCGGCCACGTGCGCGGCCAGCAGTTCCTCCAGCCCGGGCTCGTACATGGGGACGCGGCCGGAGGCCAGCAGGGCGATCTTCTCCGGCACCACGTCCAGTCCGAGCACCTCGAACCCCAGCTCGGCCATCGCCGCGGCGTGCGTTGCGCCGAGGTATCCGGTGCCGATCACAGTGATCTTGAGGGGGGCCATGAGTGCTCCTGGAGGTGCTGGGCCGTTCGCGGCAACCGAGCATAGTCGGGCCGGTGGCCGGGGATGCATTCCGGCGTCCGTCATCCGGCCGCCACCCCGCGGCTGCCCCGTCGGCGCCCGTCGGACGCCCGCAGCGGCCCGCTGTCATGCAACTCACGTGCGACGGCCGTGTCGCGGTCGGCGGCCGGACACTAAGCTTGGGCTACTTAACGGTAGTTAACACCACGCACCACCTGGGGAGTGAGAGATCTTGGCGGGTTCTGCCGACTTCGACCTGTACCGCCCGGCCGAGGAGCACGACATGCTCCGCGAGTCCGTCCGCGCGCTCGCCGAGGCGAAGATCATGCCCTTCGCCGCCGCGGTCGACGAGGAGTCCCGCTTTCCGCAGGAGGCCCTGGACGCCCTCGTCGCCAGCGACCTGCACGCCGTCCACGTGCCCGAGACCTACGGCGGCGCGGGCGCCGACGCCCTCGCCACCGTGATCGTGATCGAGGAGGTGGCCCGCGTCTGCGCGTCCTCCTCCCTCATCCCGGCGGTCAACAAGCTCGGCTCGCTCCCGGTGATCCTCTCCGGATCCGAGGAGCTCAAGGCCAAGTACCTCGGCCCGCTGGCCAAGGGCGACGCGATGTTCTCGTACGCCCTCTCCGAGCCCGACGCGGGCTCGGACGCCGCGGGCATGAAGACCCGCGCCGTGCGCGACGGGGACTTCTGGGTGCTCAACGGCGTCAAGCGCTGGATCACCAACGCCGGCGTCTCCGAGTACTACACGGTCATGGCCGTCACCGACCCGGAGAAGCGCTCCAAGGGCATCTCGGCCTTCGTCGTCGAGAAGTCCGACGAGGGCGTCTCCTTCGGCGCCCCGGAGAAGAAGCTCGGCATCAAGGGCTCCCCGACGCGCGAGGTCTACCTCGACAACGTCCGCATCCCCGCCGACCGCATGATCGGCGCCGAGGGCACCGGATTCGCCACCGCGATGAAGACCCTCGACCACACCCGCATCACCATCGCCGCCCAGGCGCTGGGCATCGCCCAGGGCGCCCTGGACTACGCCAAGGGCTACGTCCAGGAGCGCAAGCAGTTCGGCAAGCCGATCGGCGACTTCCAGGGCGTGCAGTTCATGCTCGCGGACATGGCCATGAAGATCGAGGCCGCCCGCCAGCTGACCTACGCGGCGGCGGCCCGCTCGGAGCGCGTCTCCGGCGGCGGCCCGCACGAGGACCTCACCTTCTTCGGCGCCGCGGCCAAGTGCTTCGCCTCCGACGTGGCCATGGAGGTCACCACGGACGCGGTCCAGCTCCTCGGCGGCTACGGCTACACCCGTGACTACCCGGTGGAGCGCATGATGCGCGACGCGAAGATCACCCAGATCTACGAGGGCACGAACCAGGTCCAGCGCATCGTCATGGCCCGCAACCTGCCGTAGGGGTCCGACCTCGCGTGTTCCGGCCGGCGGCGCAGCCTCTAGGCTGTGCGCCGGTCGGCTCCGGGCGCGGGGTCCCAGGGGGCGGGAACAGGATGTCCGTAGAACGTCACACAGCGGGGATGCTCCAGCAGATCGCCCGTCAGCAGGACTTCGTCGAGATCGCCCCGCAGGGCACCGCGCTGAAGGCGGCCGCCCTGGCACACGTGGCGGAGCAGTACGGCTACGCGTACGACACGGCGTACAGGACCGGGTTCAGGAACTCGCTCGTCCAGGTCCGCATGTACCGGGACCCGCGGCCCGAAGCGCGCGTCCGCGAGGCGGCCACCATCACCGCCCATCCGCAGGCGGGCAACGGAGGGACGGTGCCGGGGCTGGAGCAGGGTTCGCTGAAGCCGCTCCCCGGGGCGGTCGGCGCCGTGGCCGTGCTGAAGGACCTCGTCACCTTCGACGTCATGGCCCTGTACATCGCCGACCGGAGCCTGAAGGCGAAGCTCTACCTCGCCTGCGCGGCCCTGACCGGTCTCATGCTCTTCGAGAAGTCGCCGGCCGAGGCGCTCGTCTCCGGCGGGGCGGTCGCGCTGGTCCTCACCGCGGCGTTCGCGGTGGGCACGACCCGCCGCGCGAGGATCGCACAGCGGCTGACGGCCGCCGGGTTCCACGAGGTGCGCGACCAACAGGGCGGCCGGCGATTCCTGGGCCCGGGGCAGCAGTTGCCCGGCCACGCCAACCCGTTCGCCGCCTGAGGCCCTGGCCTGCGACGCAGACCGCCACACACATCGGGCACCAGCCCCCTGGGGATCCCCCGGATGGGCTAAATTTGGACCTTCGTACGCCGGAACCGGTTGGGGAGAACGCAAATGACGGAAGCGATCCTGCTGGTCGGCGGACAGGGGACGCGGCTGCGCCCCGTCACGGTGAACACGCCGAAGCCGATGGTGCACACGGCAGGCGTTCCCTTCCTCGCCCACCAGATAGCCCGTGCCGCCGCCGCAGGCGTCACGCACATCGTGATGGCCACCTGCTATCTCGCCGAGGTCTTCGAGCCCTACTTCGGGGACGGGTCCGACTTCGGCGTCCACCTGGAGTACGTGGTCGAGGACGAGCCGCTGGGCACCGGCGGCGCCATCCGCAACGCGGCGCGGCTGCTCACCGGCGGCCCGGACTCCTCCGTGCTCGTCTTCAACGGGGACATCCTCACCGGCCTGGACATCGCCGGGCTCGTCGAATCGCACAAGGCGGCCGACGCCGACGTCTCCCTGCACCTGGTCCGGGTCGACGATCCGCGCGCCTTCGGCCTGGTCCCCACCGACGCCCACGGGCGGGTGCTGGCCTTCACCGAGAAGCCGCAGACGCCCGAGGAGATCATCACCGACCAGATCAACGCCGGCTGCTACGTCTTCCGGCGCAGCGTGATCGACACCATCCCGGCCGGCCGGTCCGTCTCCGTGGAGCGCGAGACCTTCCCCGGGCTGCTCGCCTCCGGGGCCACCCTGCACGGGGTCACCGAGAACACGTACTGGATGGACCTCGGCAAGCCGGAGGCCATCATCCAGGCCTCCGCCGACCTGGTCCGCGGTGTCGTCCCCTCCCCGGCCGTCCCCGGACGCCGCGGCGAGTCCCTCGTGCTGCCCGGAGCCCACGTGGCGGCCGGGGCCAAGCTGTCGGGGGGCACCGTCGTGGGCGCCGGAGCGCGCATCGAGGCGGGAGCGGTCGTCCAGGGCTCCATCGTGCTGGCGGACGCGGTCGTCGGCCCCGACGCGCAGGTGTCCGCCAGTCTGATCGGCGCCGGCGCCTCGGTGGGCGCGCGGACCGTGCTGGACGCCGCCGTCATCGGTGACGGAGCCGAAGTGGGGGCCGACAACGAGCTCCGCGCCGGCGCCCGGGTCTGGTGCGGGGCGCGGCTGCCCGACGCGGCGATCCGGTTCTCCTCCGACGCCTGAGCCGGCGCCCGGGCCTGAGTCGGCGCCCTTGCCGGGGCGGGCGCCCCGGTGAGGGGCGCCCGGCCTTGTGATCAGTTCCCGCGGACGGTGACCTTCTCGTCCTTCTGGATCTGCTGGACCAGCTGCTGCACCTTCGCCTTGTCCCAGACGAGGTTGCCGCCGCGCTGACCGGAGATCGGCATGTTCATGGACACGCCGTCACCGCCGCTGATGCCCTTCATCGCGAAGAACATCGACCCCATGTCGTACAGGCCCATGTCCTTGTCCACGATCAGCGTGTCCAGGCCCGCGCCCAGCACCGGGTACAGCGAGAACGGGTTCAGGATCGTCGACGGGGTCGCCGCCTGGCTCGCCAGCGCCGACAGGAACTTCTGCTGGTTCTTGGTCCGCTGCAGGTCCGACTCGGCGAAGGCGTAGCGGGTCCGTACGTAGGCCAGCGACTGCTCGCCGTTCAGCGTCTGGGTGCCCGCCTTGAAGTCGGCCCCGGACTTCTCGTCCTTGAACCCCTTCTCGATGTTCAGCTCCACCCCGCCCAGCGCGTCCACGATGTTCGCGAAGCCGGCGAAGCCGATCTCCGCGTAGTGGTCGATGCGCAGGCCGGTGTTGAACTCCACCGTCCGCACCAGCAGCTCCGGGCCGTCCTGCGCGTACGCCGCGTTCAGCTTGGTCCGCTTGCCGGTGCCCGCGAACTTCTTGCCCGATTCGGAGCCGACGAAGGAGGGGATCTCCACGTCGGAGTCGCGCGGCAGGGAGATCATCGTGTTCCCGCTGGAGCACTTGGCGAGGATCATCATCGAGTCGGTGCGCTTGCCCTCGGCCGAGCCGGTGTGGAGCTTCTTCTTGTCCTCGGCGGACATGCCCTCACGGCTGTCGGAGCCCACGATCAGGTAGGTCGTGCAGTCGCCCTCCTTGGGGCGCTCGATGACCTTGGAGAGGTCGACCTCGCGGCGCACGTTGGAGTCGGCCCAGAAGTACGTGCCGATGCCCGTCACGAGCAGGCCCGAGACCAGCACGATCGAGCCGATCTTGATCCGCCTGCGCCAGTCCGGGGCCGGTCCCGCCGGCCTGGCCGGGCCGCCGGGACCACCCGGGCCGCGCCCGCGCGGGCCGGCGGGCGGCTGGGAGCCGCCTCCGTACACCTGGCCGGTGTTGTAGCCGCTGTCGTAGCCGCCGCTGTACGAGCCGTCCTGCTGCGGAGGCACGTAGGCGGGCCCGGCCGGCGGCTGGGCCGGACGGCGCGGGGGCTGCTGGGGCAGCTGGGGCTGCCGGGACGCCTGGGGGCCGGGCCGCTGGACGTGCCTCATCCGCCGTGCGCCTTCCGGCTCAGCCTGGCCGCTGCCGCGGCCGTACCCGTCATCGCGGCGGCCGCGCTGGTCCTGCTCGCCGCTCCACCCGTCCCTGTCACTCATGTGCCCAAGAATGCCTGGCCGGGAGGGCAGCCGAACAGCCCGGGTGGCCCTTCGTACCGGTGCTGTTGCAGAGCTGATGCCGGGGCAGCGCACTTAAGCTGTTCCCATGACAGACATACCGGGCGACCCGGCGGGGAAGCCGATCTCCGCTTCCCGCACCACCCTGAGCCACATCATGACCGCCAACGACACCAACCTGCTCGGCACCGTGCACGGCGGCGTGATCATGAAACTGGTGGACGACGCGGCGGGCGCCGTGGCCGGCCGCCACTCCGGGGGCCCGGCCGTCACCGCCTCCATGGACGAGATGGCCTTCCTCGCCCCCGTCCGCGTGGGCGACCTCGTCCACGTCAAGGCCCAGTGCAACTGGACCGGCCGCTCCTCCATGGAGATCGGCGTACGCGTCCTCGCGGAGCGGTGGAACGAGTCCACCCCCGCCACCCAGGTCGGCAGCGCCTACCTCGTCTTCACCGCGGTCGACGCCGAGGGCAAGCCCCGCCAGGTCCCGCAGGTGATCCGGGAGACCGAGCGGGACGAGCGGCGCTATCAGGAGGCCCAGATCCGCCGCACCCACCGGCTCGCCCGCCGCCAGGCCATCCGCGACCTGCGGGAAGAGCGGTCCGCGCAGGGTCTGGACGCCGACGTCTAGGTCGTCTCTTTCGGATCTTGTCGGCCGAGCCCGGGGCGTCTGGCGCCGTGCCTGGGCGTGCTGTCGGGGCGCTCGCGTACTGGACGTACGTGGTCGCCTCGGCAGTGCGGCCAGGCGCGGTGCCAGGCGTTGCGGGCCCGGCAAGATCCGAAAGAGACGGCCTAGGTGTATTGATCACGAGCGTTGTTGACACTGGTTAGGTCTTGAACATGGCGAAGACCTCCGGTGTGGTGGGAGCTGTCTAGGAACCCATTGC
>NZ_JBHWMB010000086.1:0-11380 GCF_042730015.1 Streptomyces sp. NPDC059957
CGGCTCGTACTGGACGTACTTCCGTGGTCCGCCAACGCGGCGAGGTGCCGTGCCGGGCGCCGTGACCCGGTGAACCTTTCCGGCCACAGCACTAGACGGGTGCGCCCCGTGTACGGCGCCCGGGTGGCGGCCGTACGTCATGGGCGCGTCACGGAACCGCCACAGCGGCGTGCGGCGGGAACCTGCTCGGGTCCGTGAGCCGTGTTCCTGCACGCGAGTGCCGGTGCGGGACCGGTCGTGAACCTCGGGGAGCACCCAATGCAGTACACAGCAGGCATCGGCCGGACCGCGGCGGCTCTGGCGACGGTTCTGGCAGCAGCGGCTCTGATGACGGGCTGCACGCCCACCGGCGACGGCGGCGAAGCCGCCGCGCCCTCGGCGCCGGCCACGGCCTCACGGCCGGCCGGGCCGACGCCCACCGGCGGGGACAAGGGCGGAACGACCAGCGGCGGCGGGAACGGAGGTGCCACGGGCGGCACGTCGCCCTCGGCCGGCGCGTCGCCCCCGGCCGGCTCCTCCTCCGGCGGCACCGGCGGGGTGACGAAGAAGCCCTGCACGGTCGCCGACATCAAGGTCTCCGAAGGGCACCAGGCCGACGTCCGCCCGCCGGGTACCGGAACCGGGGCCGCCATCGTCTCCGTCACCAACACCTCCACGTCCCCCTGCAAGGTGTACGGGTACCCGACGGTCGCGGCGGCGGGCAACGGCTCCCCGGAGAAGAACAAGCCACTGGCCACCACCCACACCGGCCCCGACGCGGCCAACGTGGTGCTGGCCCCGGGCGCCCGGGCGTGGACCAAGCTCACCTTCGTCCAGGTCCAGGGCGAGGCGGACGGCTACTGCGCGTCCGGCGCGACCCCGGGCTCCTACCCGACGGTGGTCATCGGCGTACTCGGCGCCGGGAAGCACCAGATCGCCATGGACGACGGCGTGTTCGCCTTCTGCGACGACAAGGTGACCGTCACCGCCTGGTCCTCCGCCAAGCCGTCCTAGTGCTGTGACCGGGAAGGTTCGCCGGTTCAGCTGAAGGGGCCACCTGCGTACTCTGCTGCGGCAGGAGGGTCGCTTGGTGATGGAGGAACAGTGACAGCGCAGGATGCACCAGCGGCACGTCTACGGGTTAGGAACAACAGTGCCGAGCTGTTAGAGTTGGTCCTGGAGCACTATGGGAGTGACCACTGGCTGCGTCCAGGTGAGACCTTTGTCGTTTGGACGGTCGGTTCCTCCGAAGGCGACCCCTGGCCTGGGACGACACTCGGCAACGAGCCCTTCCAGGTGGACTACCGGCCAGGTTCGGTTTCGGTGCATTTCAACAGGGTCCACGGTTATGTCACGGATGTCGCCGGTCACGAGATCGACTGCGGCCATCGGCGCCCGGCCGACGTCGAGACTGTGTGACCCTGGCGTCCACGGAGGGTCAGGCCGTCTTGAGCGGCCGCCCGCCTCATCGGATTCCTCTTGGCCGATCCGGACGGGCCTGGCGGTGTTTCTGCGCAGGTGATCGGTGAGCTTGCGGATGGACCAGCGGGTGAGGGGCTTGCCGAGGACGGTCAGGCGGATGGTGACCGTCTGAACGGGCTAGGTGTATTGCCCGGTGAGGTTGGGGACGCGGCTGGCGGGTGGTTTGCCTGCGAGTGCGGTGTGTCCGCGGTGGTGATTGTAGGTGTGCAGCCACTGGGGGAACGCGGCGCGTCGTTCCTGCTCTGAGCGGTAGGGGCGGGCGTAGGCCCACTCCTCCAGCAGGGTCCGGTTCAGCCGTTCGACCTTGCCGTTGGTCTGGGGCCGGTAGGGCCGGGTTCGCTTGTGGGTGATCCCGGCTGCCACGAGGACGTCGCGCCAGAGGTGGGACTTGTAGCAGGAGCCGTTGTCGGTCAGGACGCGTTCGACGGTGATCCCGCAGTCGGTGAAGAACGCGTTCGCGCGGGTCCAGAACCCGGCGGCGGTCTCCTTCTTCTCGTCGGCCAGGATCTCGCTGTAGGCGAGGCGGGAGTGGTCGTCGACGGCGGTGTGGATGTAGCTGTAGCCCAGGCGGGGTCGTTTCTTGCGGCCGGCTTGGCGGCCGAGGGCCTTGTGTCCGCCGCCGTCGGGGATGTTCCCGAGCTTCTTGATGTCCACGTGGACGAGTTCGCCGGGCTTGTCGCGTTCGTAGCGGCGTATGACACGGCCTGTTGCCCGGTCCAGATGGCTCAGGCGGGCCAGTCCGAAGCGGGTCAGGACGCGGTGCACGGTCGAGGGCACCAGCCCCAGCAGGTGGGCGATGCGGGCCGGCCCCCAGCGGCGGGCGAGGCGGACCTTGATGATCCGGCGTTCGGTGCGGGTCGGGGTCCGGCGCGGGCTGTGGTGCGGGCGGGACGAGTGGTCGCTCATGCCCGCTTCGCCGTGAGCCCGGTAGCGGTCGGACCAGCGTTGGGCGGTGGTGGGTGAGACACAAAAGCGTTCGGCGGCCCGGCGTAGGGGCCAGCCGTCCTCGACCACGCAGCGGGCCAGGCGCAGCCGTCCGGTCTCGGTCAGGGGTGCATTACGGTGGGGCATGAGGGCCTTCTGTCGTTCGGTGTAGACGTCGCAATCCACACCGAACCCGGAAGGCCCTCACCCATTCAAGACACCTCAGCCGAGATCTGGGTCACCCGTCCACAACCTCCCAGGGCAATACAGCTAGGACCGGGACCGTTGCGCCATCCCGCCTTCCCACGCTGGTTGGAGAACTCACTTCCAACCAGTACAACGAGCAAACCGATGAACCTTCCCGGCCTCAGCCCTAGGACGGGTCAAAGGGGCTTCAGGCGGGTGCGCAGGAGGCAGAACTCGTTGCCTTCCGGGTCGGTCAGGGTGTGCCAGGTCTCGGCGCCGGTCTGGCCGACGTCTGCCGGGCGGGCGCCGAGGGCGAGCAGGCGCTCCAGCTCGGCGTCCTGGTCGCGGTCGACGGGGTTGACGTCGATGTGCAGGCGGAGCTTCCCCCGCCGCGGGTCGCTGCTCGGACTGAGGACGAGGGTGGGCTGCGGGCCTCCGAATCCGGCGGTGGCCGGCCCGATCTCGATGCTTCCGTCGTCCTCCCGGGAGAGCTCCACGTAGCCGAGGGCCTCGCTCCAGAACGCGGCGAGGCGCTCGGGGTCGGCGCAGTCGATGACCAGCTCACTGATGCGGCTTACCATGCCCGCCAGTCTACGAAGAGTTCCCGGGGGGGCGGGCCGGCTACTTGATGACCTCGACCTTCTTGTCGCCCGCGGCCGCGTACGCCGACGTGCTCGCGCCGAGGGCGGTGACGGTCAGAGCGAGCAGGACTGATGCGGCGGCGACCGTGGCAGCACGCTTGCGGTTCGCCTTGTGGGTCGCCTTGTGCGCCCTCTTGCGGGTCATGGGGTCCCCCTGATGGTGTGCGGTGGTCGTCCCGGCAGCTTCGCATCCGGGCCCGGGGCCGACAAGGGAGTCGGGATCGGACGGATCAGGCGAGTGGAGGCGGTCGGCGTGCGCGCGGTGGTGTTCGAGCGGTACGGGGAGCCCGGCGAGGTACGGGACGTGGCCGATCCGGTGCCGGCGCCCGGTGGGGTGGTCGTACGGGTCGAGGCGACGGGGCTGTGCCGCAGCGACTGGCACGGCTGGATGGGGCATGACCCGGACATCACGCTCCCGCACGTGCCCGGCCACGAACTGGCCGGTGTGGTCGAGGCGGTGGGCCCGGGAGTCGCCAACTGGCGTACCGGGGACCGGGTGACGGTGCCGTTCGTCTGCGCGTGCGGAAGCTGCGCCGAATGCTCCGCCGGGCAGCACCAGGTGTGCGCCCGGCAGACGCAGCCGGGATTCACGCATTGGGGATCCTTCGCCGAGTACGTGGCGCTGGAGCACGCCGATGTCAATCTGGTGGCCGTGCCCGCGGAGCTCTCGTACGACACCGCGGCCGCACTGGGCTGCCGGTTCGCGACGGCCTTCCGGGCCGTCGTGGCGCAGGGGCGGGTGGCCCCGGGCGAGTGGGTCGCCGTACACGGCTGCGGCGGGGTGGGGCTGTCGGCCGTGATGATCGCGGTGGCGGCGGGAGCCCGGGTGGTGGCCGTGGACACCGCCCCGGCGGCGCTGGAGCTGGCGCGGGCCTTCGGGGCCGCGCACTGCGTGGATCCGGGGCGGGGCGACGCGGCCGAGGCCGTACGGGACCACACGCGCGGCGGTGCGCACCTGTCGCTCGACGCGCTCGGCTCCGCGGCCACGGCGGCGGCGTCGGTGGCCGGGCTGCGCCGGCGCGGGCGGCACGTGCAGGTCGGGCTGCTGCCCGCGGCACGGGGAGCCGTGGCGCTGCCGATGGAGCGGGTCATCGGGTGGGAGCTGGAGATCCTCGGCAGCCACGGGATGGCCGCGCACGCCTACCCGCCGATGCTGGAACTGGTCCGCTCCGGAGCGCTGCGGCCGGACCTGCTGGTGACCTCCACGATTCCGCTGGACGCGGCGCCGGCCGCGCTGGCGGCGTTGGGCACGGCGCCGGGACCGGGAATCACGATCATCCGGCCGGGGGTCGGCGCGCGGAACTGAGCGGGGCGGCAAGGCTGCTGGTCGCTCGGGGGTTGTGGTGCGGGGAGGGCATGGCTACATTCCTTGATTACACGTGTAAGCAAGAGATGTGGCCACCCCATATCCGGCCACGCCCCCTGCACGCGCCATCCCTCCCCCTCGTACCCCTCATACCTCCTCCCTCCTTTCCCACCCGCCGCGAGAGGCAGCACAGCCATGTCCACGATCCCCGTCGACCCACCCCTCGAAGCCGGCGCACCCGCGTCCGCGACGGACCCGGGCAGCAGGCGCACCGGCACCCTCACCCTCGGAATCGCGCTGCTCGCATCCGCCGCCGCGCTCGCGCTCGTCGTACGGAGGGACGTCACGCGGCCGCCCTTCCAGGGCCTCGACGACCGCTGGCTGTCCTGGATGGGCGGACCGCACGACGGGCTTCCCTCCGTGGTCGCCACGCTGCTGAACTGGTTCGGGGGCCCGGTGGGCGCCGTCGTCCCGCTCGGCCTGCTGCTCTTCCTGCTCATCCGGCGGCGCTGGGTGTCCGCGGGGTTCCTCTTCCTCGTCTACATGGCCGGAAACATGCTCGTCATACAGGGCCTGAAGCACCTGGTGGACCGGCCGCGCCCGGAGAATCCGCTGGTCCGGGTCGACCACGGCTCCTTCCCTTCCGGGCACGCGGCCGGTGCGGCGCTCCTGGTCGTCATCGTCGGCGCACTCCTCGTCCCGGCCGCCCGGCGCCGGGCGTGGTGGATCGGCGGCGCGGTGTTCACGCTGGCGATGATGTGGAGCCGCACCTGGCTGCACGCGCACTGGCTCAGCGACACCGCCGCCGGGGCGGCGGCCGGCGCGGGGGCCGGGCTGCTCGCCTGGTGGCTCTGCGCCCCGGCGCTGGCCCGGGAGGCCGGGCGGAGCACGGAGCGTGCGCACGGTCGGCATCGGCCGGCGGAAGCGGAATCCACCGCCCACTGACGGCAGGATCCGCGCCGGTTACACGTGCGCGCTCCCCGGCACGGCCGCCGTTCGTCCGCGGCGCACCCGCAGCGCGGTCAGGACGGCTGCCAGGGCCGTCACCGCGAGCGCGCCCCCGAGCGCGAGGATCCAGACCGGGATCCCGCCGGCCGTGAGCAGCTCGTCGGTGTACTCGACCCGGCGGTACGGGGCGTCCGCCGCGGCGGCGCGCAGTTCGTGATCGCCGTCGATCCGGGACGGGACCGGGAAGCTCTGGTCGATGGCCGTGAGGAACACCGGTTCCGCGCCCGCGAATTCGGCGACCGGTCCCGTCGGGGTGATCCGCCCGGCGAAGGTCACCTCGGGCGCGTCGCCGCCGATCGCGGAGACGGGTTCCATGCGGTGCTCCGCCAGGACGTACAGGCCCAGGGACTGGGCGGTGGAGGCCAGCCGCGACAGCCGCATCGGGTAGACGAGCCGGTCGCTCTCGAAGCGGATCAGGAGCGGGTCCAGGGTGCCGCGCAGGGTGGCGCCCGGCTCACGGGGGGCGAGCCGTACGGCGACGTACTCCCAGCGCTGGTCCACGTACGGCTCCAGCTCGGCGGAGAGGCGGTCGGGGAGCACGAACCCGTTGTCCCCCAGCCAGTCCCCCAGCGCCTCGGGGTCGGTGGCGGTCAGGCGGGCCACGTCGAAGTCGCCGAGGCGCTCCCGTCCGATGACGCCGACCCGCGGGTCACCGCTGCCGGGCGGCGGCGCTCCGGCCGTGTCCCCGCGGCCGGAGTCGAAGGGCCAGTCCCCGTGACGGGGCCAGAAGTAGCTGCGGGTGCGGTACTCGGGTCCGGTCAGGCCCACCAGTTGCGAGAACAGCCCGCCGTCGCCGAGGCGCACCGTGGCCCGCCCCGGGACCGGCATGATCCAGGCGGCCCGCTTGGCATCGCCTCCGACCGTGAACCGCATCGCCACCTGCTCGGTACGGCCGTCCCAGCGGACCACGGAGGCCTCCCGGGAGACTCCGATCCGGGAGCTGCCGTCGGGGACCATCGCCCCGCAGCCGCAGGCGTAGGCCGGACTGACGAGGGACCCCACCTGGGTCGCGAGCAGCGCGAGCAGCAGGAGTCCGATCCTTCGCCTGATCCACACGGCCGCCCGCGCCATGACCGTCCGCGCCATGACCGTCCGCGTCTTCGCCGGCCCCGCCGTCACCGGCCGCGCCATCGCCGTCCGCGGCCCTGCCGTCCGCACCCCTACCGTCCGCACCCCTACCGTCCGCACCGTCTCCCCCACGCTCCTCGCTCAGCCGTCGGCGGGGGCCTTCACCCGCCGGCCGGTCCGTCCCGGGGTCCGTCTGCCCCGGTCTCAGACGGCCGGTGCCGCGATCCGGTTCCGGCCACCTGTGCGCCATCTGCCGGTCACCTGCTCCTGTCACGCTACAGGCATCCCAGAGTTGTATATACAACTTTTCCGAGCTTGGCAGGAGCCACGATGTCCGTACCGGCGATCACCCGCCCGCCCGCGCCCTGGCTGCGCGACAACTGCCCCTGCGCCGAGTGCCGTGACCCGCGCACCGGGCAGAAGCTGTTCCAGATCACCGAGCTGCCCGCCGGCCTGACCGTCGGCGCCGTGCGCGAAGCACCCGCCCCCGACGGCGGGCCCGGCTGGGAGGTGGAGTGGCAGCCGGACGGCCACCGCTCCGTGTACCCGGCGAGGTGGCTCGACTCCCACGCCCCGGACGGAGCTGCGTACCGCGCGGCCGGGGACGGGCGGACCGAGGCGGACAAGGAGCTGTGGGCGGCGGCGGACCTGGACGGGCGGGTCCCGCAGGGCGGCTGGGACGCGTACATCAGCTCCCGCGAGGTCCGCGAACAGGTCCTGGACGGCGTGGTCCGACTGGGCTTCGCCCTCCTGCGGGAGGTTCCCTGCCGGGACCGGATGGTGCTCGACGTGGCACGCACCTTCGGCTTCGTCCGCGAGACGAACTACGGGGAGCTATTCGAGGTCCGCGTGGAGGCCGACCCCAACAACCTGGCCTTCACCGGCGCCCTGATCACCCCGCACACCGACAACCCCTACCGGGACCCCGTACCGACCCTCCAGTTGCTGCACTGCCTGCGCAACGAGGCCCTGGGCGGCGACTCCGGACTGGTCGACGGCTTCCACGCCGCCGCGCTCCTGCGCGAGCGGGAACCGGAGGCCTTCGGGGTGCTCACCCGGGTACCGGTGGAGTTCGCCTTCGCCGACGCGCACTGCGAACTGCGGGCCCACCGGCCGCTGATCGACGTGGACCCGCTCGGGCGGATCCGCGAGGTCCGCTTCAACAACCGCTCCATCTCCACGCTGCACCAGCCCGCGGCCGTCCTGGAGGAGTTCTACGCGGCCTACCGGCTCTTCGGGGAACTGCTGGAGCGGCCGGAGCTGCGGCTCGACTTCCGGCTCGCGCCCGGTGACTGCGTGGTCTTCGACAACACCCGTCTGCTGCACGCCCGTACCGCCTTCGCCGAATCGGGCGGGCGTCACCTTCAGGGGACGTACGCAGATCTCGACGGGCTGCTCTCCACCCTTGCCGTCCTGCGCCGCGAAGGAGCCTCCGCGTGAACGCCTCCGACACCACCGTCCCTTACGAGACACCCGGCTCCGGCGCCGTCGACGCGCTGGCCCGCCTCTTCGAGGGCGAGGGCAGCGCCGAGTACTTCGGCGAGGCCGTCACCCAGGCCGGGCACATGCTCCAGGCCGGGGCCCTCGCCGAAGCCGCCGGGGCCCCCGCCCACCTGGTGGCGGCCGCGCTGCTGCACGACATCGGGCACTTCCACGGAACCGTGACCGGCCGCGACCTGATGGAGGGCGGGCAGGACAACCGGCACAGCCACACCGGGGCCGACTGGCTGGCCCGGTGGTTCGGGCCGGAGGTGACCGAGCCGGTCCGGCTGCACGTGGCCGCCAAGCGCTACCTGTGCACGGCCGAGCCGGGCTACTTCGACCTGCTCTCCGAGGCCTCCGTGCACACCCTGCGCGTCCAGGGCGGCCCGATGACCGCCGAGCAGGCGCGTGCCTTCGAGGCCCTGCCGGGGGCGGCCGACGCGGTGGCCGTGCGGCGCTGGGACGAGCAGGCCAAGGACCCCGAGTCGGCCACGCCGGACTTCGACCACTTCCGGCCGCTGCTGCAGGCCCTGCTGATCAAGAACGCCTGACCGACAACCCCTGACCGAGAACGCCTGATCACGAGCTGATCAGGGGCCGAGCCGGCGGCCCAGCGCGCTGGCGGCGGAGGTGTGCACGGTGAAGGCGACGGTCCCCGGCAGGTAGCGGTCCTGCGACCACTCCACCGGGACCCCGGCCGGGTCGGTGGAGCGGCGTCGTTCGCGCAGCAGGGCCTCGCCCGCCGGGCAGCCCAGCAGCCGCGCATCGTCCGCGTCGGCCGGCGCGATGTCGATGGTGTGGTGGGCGTCGGCGAAGAGGACTCCGTGCCGGGCTAGTTGCTCGGAGTAGGAGACGGTGTCCGGGGGCATGTCGGCGACCAGGGCGCCGACCGGCTCCGGGTACGTCGTGCGCTCCACCATCACGGGTGCCCCGGACAGGGTGCGCAGCCGCAGTACCCGGTACACGGGGGCTCCCGCGTCGATCCGCAGCTGCTCGGCCTCTTCTGCGTCGGCACCGCCCCGGTCCACGGCCACGGTCCGCCCTCCGGGCTCCTGGCCGAGCGAGCGGGCCCACCGGGTGAAGCTGCGGAGCTCCGCGACTCCCCCGGCTTCCCCCGCGCCGCCACCGAGGACGACCCGGCGGGTGCCTCGCCGCGAGGTGATCAGCCCGTCGGTGCGCAGGGCGGCCAGGGCCTGGCGGACCGTACCCCTGGAGACGCCGTAGCGGCGGGCGAGCTCGTCCTCCGCGGGCAGTCGCGCGCCCGATCCGTACTCGCCCGCCGTGATGGCGGTCCGCAGGTCCCCGGCGACCTTCAGGTAGAGCGGTGTCCTGGGTGCCGGGTCGCTCGGTGCCTCGTTCACGGACACAGCCTGTCACGGTCGGGCGAGGCGAGGCGAAAGGCCCGGAGGGTCGGGACGTTCCGCCCGGTATTGAGATGATGCCCGTCGTCTAAATTCGAAGCGTGACCGGAAGGACCGGTGGCCGTGGCCCGGCCCGCTCGGCGCGAGCCGCGCACCAACGCGTAGAGGAACCACCCATGTTCGGCATGACCATCGACACGACCCCCGACACCACCACCGGCGGCCCCGCGCTGCGCCTCGACCCCGAGGGCGGTCCGTTCCGTGCCCTCGCGGCGGTCCGGATCCAGGTGGCGGCGGGCGGGACGGTCCCGGCCCACGCGCACGGTTCGTCCGAGCTGCTGCTCACGGGTGTCGCCGGGACGGTGGAGGCCTCGTGCGGGTGCGGTGCCAAGACGGTGGCCCCGGGCACCTTCGCGATGCTGCCGGCCGACAAGGAGATCACCCTGGTCAACCACGGCACCGAGCCGGCGACGGTCCTCGCGGTGTTCTCGCAGAGCGAGTTCACCGACGGGCTGCCGCGCGCCGCGGCCAAGGGCTGCGGCTGCCAGGGGCACGGCGGCTGACCTCGCGGTCCCCTTCGGGCGGACCGCTCTGGACGGGCCACCGGCCTGATCCCATACTTCTCCCGTGAGAACGACGGAAAAGCAGCCCCGCACCAGCCCGCTGGTGCCCGACGCGGTGGCCCGGGAGATCGCCCGGCACGACTGGAACTCCATCGCATGCGGCTGCGGCCGCCCGGCCGGTCACCTCGGTCACCTCCCGGACACCTTGTGGGACGCGGCCGAGGGACACCCGGCCGCCTTCCGCGCCCTGGAGGGCCACGCCTTCCACACCGGAGTGCTGCGACCGCCCGCCCCGGCGGTGTGCGGGGTCCTGATGGCGATCTGGTTCGCCGGCCCGCCCCGGCAGTCGACGCGCGAGGCCCTGCTGTGGGCACTGCTGCGCCTCCTGGGCGCGGAGGACGACGGTTCCTCGCACGAGGCCGGCCTGTACGGCCAGTGCGCCGCGCACATCCGCTCCGGGCTGTCCGGACTGCGCGACACGGCGGCCCGCTGCCCGGGCTCCGAATCGGCCGCCTACGCGGACGGAATCCTGAGCGTGCTCGACCTCACCGTTTAGCCGCCTGGGCGGTTCGGGTCTCAGTGATCGAAATGGATGTCGATCGACCGAGGTTGATCGGCATACTCCGGATCATGACCACCGAAAGATCCCGCGAAGCTCTGACCGTACCCACCGCCCCCGACACCGCCGCCTGTGCCGCCGCGCTCGAAGTGGCCGCCGCCTACTGCACCCCGGCCCTGCTGAACCACTCGGTGCGGTCCTATGTGTGGGCCTCGGCGTACGCCGCGGACCGGGGCATCGAGCACGATGCCGAGCTGCTGTACGTGGCCGCACTGCTCCACGACATCGGGCTGGCCCCGGAGTTCGACAGCCACACCATCGCCTTCGACGAGGCCGGCGGGCACGTGGCATGGGTGTTCGGCGCGGGGGCCGGCTGGCCGTTGGAGCGCCGGCAGCGACTGCACGAGGTCATCGTGCGGCACATGTGGGACGCGGTGGACGTGCGGGAGGACCCGGAGGGCCATCTGCTGGAGCGGGCCACCGGCACGGACATCTCCGGGCGGAACGCGGACGACTTCACCGCCGGGTTCCGGGCGGAGGTACTGGCCCGGTACCCCCGCGAGGGCCTCGCGGACGAGTTCCTGGCCTGCTTCCGTGACCAGGCCGCCCGCAAGCCGGAGAGTTCCCCGGCGGCGTCCGTACGGGGCGGTCTCGCCGAACGCATCCTGGCGGACCCGCACCCACTCGAAGCCTGAACGGACCTGAATCCCTCCAGGGGCTGGGCCGTTTTTTTTTTGTCTTTTCCGGGTCGCCCAACCCCCAAAAAAAGGCCCCTGCCTGGCCCCCTCCACCCCCACCCGCGACGTTCTGTCTTCTCTCCC
>NZ_JBHWMB010000086.1:11390-30071 GCF_042730015.1 Streptomyces sp. NPDC059957
ACCTCAAGTTGAGGCCGGAAGGGACTGGAATCCTTTGGGGGGTTGGTCCTTTTTTTTTGTGTTTTGCTGGGGCCGAAAGATCAGAAAGAGACGGCCTGGGCCGGGCCCGATCAAGCCGGACCGGCGATGTCCGGCTTGATCCGCCGGTCCCGCGACTCCGGGCGACCCCGTCAGACCCTCGACGGCGCCGCCAGGCAGGCCCGCAGGGTGTCCGGGGTGACCTCGGTGAGGGAGGGCGCGAAGGTGCGTACCGGCGACGGGGGCACCTCCAGCAGGGACGGGACCACCAGGACTCCACAGCCGGCGGCCTCCGCCGAGGCCGCGCCGTCCGGGGAGTCCTCGACCGCCACGCACGCCTCGGGGGCCGCGCCCAGTCGCTCCGCGGCGGCCCGGTAGGGGTCCGGGTGCGGCTTCGTCAGGGTGGTGTCGTCCGCGGACAGGGTGAAGGCGAAGGAGACATGGGCGAGCGAGCCGCCCACCACCGAGTCCACGACCACCCGCGGCGAGGCGCTGACCAGCGCGAACGGCAGACCTTCCGCCTCCAGGGCGGTCAGCAGCTGTTGCGCGCCCGGCCGCATCGGCGCGCCCTCCTCGACCCGGCCGAAGAAGCTGTCGGTCAGGGCCCGCGCCACTTCCTCGGCGTCCCCCGCGCCGACGACCCGTACGAGGTGCGCGGCGGTGTCCTCGACCGCCCGGCCGACCACCTCGGGCGCGTCGGCGTCGGTCAGGGCGTAGCCCAGGCCGGCGGCGATCTCCGCGGTGGTCTGCCACCACAGGACCTCGGTGTCGACGAGGGTGCCGTCCATGTCGAAGAGGACGGCGGCGAGTTCTGTCATGAAGCTTCCCCCGGGTCTGAGGCGGTGGCCGCGGCCGTGGCGGCCGCGGTGGCGACGACGAGGACGGGGCGCTCTGCCAGGCCCACGGTGGCCCGCGCGCCCGGTACGAGGGCTCCGGCCTCGCGCGAGGGCAGGTCGGCCTTGATCCGGATGCCGTCGGGCAGGTCCAGGTGGAGCCGGGTCACCGACCCGAAGAACGAGGCCGATGCGACGGTGGCCAGGCCCTCGGCAGCCGCCGTCACCGTGATGTTCTCAGGTCGTACGAGCACCTCGACGTCCGGGGTGGAGGGCACCGGGCCGTCCACCGGCAGCCGGGAGCCTGCCACTTCGACCGTGCCGGAGCCGGACAGCCGTCCGAGGAGCCGGTTCATGGTGCCGACGAACTCTGCGACGAACGGGGTCGCGGGCCGCTCGTACAGCTCGGCGGGGGCTGCGCACTGTTCCAGGCGGCCCGCGTTGAGCACGGCGACCCGGTCGGCCATGGACAGGGCCTCCTCCTGGTCGTGCGTGACGAACACGGTGGTGATGCCCAGGGAGAGCTGGAGCCGGCGGATCTCCTCGCGCAGGCTGGACCGCACCTTCGCGTCGAGCGCGGAGAGCGGCTCGTCGAGCAGCAGGACGCGCGGGCGCAGGGCGAGGGCGCGGGCGAGCGCGACGCGCTGCTGCTGGCCGCCGGACATCTGGTGCGGGTAGCGGTCGCCGTGGTCGGGCAGGCCGACCAGGTCGAGGAGTTCGGCGGCGCGCTCGCGGCGCGCGGCCGCGCCGACCTTGCGGACGCGCAGGCCGAAGGCCACGTTGTCGCGGGCGTTGAGGTTCGGGAAGAGGCTGTACGACTGGAACACCATGCCGGCGTCGCGGCGGTTGGCCGGGATCCGCGTGATGTCCTGTCCGTCGAGGAGCACTTCGCCGGAGTCGGGCTGTTCGAAGCCGGCGACGACGCGCAGCGCGGTGGTCTTTCCGCAGCCCGACGGGCCGAGCAGGGCGACGAGTTCGCCGGGCTCGATGGTGAGGTCGAGTCCGTCGAGGGCGACGGTGGAGCCGAACGCCCGGCGCAGACCGCGGAATTCGACGCGCGCTCCGCCGGCGGCCGCTTCGCCGTCCGCGGACTTCCTGGCCTCGGGAAGGGTGAGGGACATGCGGGTCAGGACTCCTTGCCGGAGGTACGGGAGGTGCGGGAGGTTCCGGAGTTGCGTGAGGGCCCGGCGGACACCGTGGTGGGGGCGGTGCCGGCCCGGGAGAGGAGGAGCAGCAGCAGCCAGGTGATGAGGAGGCTGAGGACGGAGACGGCCACCGACATGCGGGCGTGCGCTCCGGAGATCGACACGATCCACACGGCGAAGGGCTGGAAGCCGAGCAGCGAGGCGATCGTGAACTCGCCGAGGACCAGGGCCAGCGTGAGGAACCCGGCTCCGGCGAGGGCGGCCCGCAGGTTCGGCAGGATCACGCGCAGGACCACGTACGGCCAGCTCGCGCCACAGCTGCGGGCGGCCTCGACCAGGGTCGGGACGTCGACGGCGCGCAGGCCCGCGTCGAGGGAGCGGTAGACGAAGGGCAGTGCGAGCACGGTGTACGCGAGGACCAGGACGACGGGGAAGTCCGGGTTCTGGACCGCGAGGAAGGTCTGGTAGAGCGGGGTCGTGGAGAGGTGTTCGGGACCCCAGCGCAGCACCGTGGTGATGCCGGTGACCAGCGCGATCGGCGGCACCACCAGCGGCATCATGCACATCACCTCCACGACCGGGCGCAGGCGCGGCGAGCCGATGCGTACGGCGACCAGCGCGGGCACGGCGAGGAGCAGCGAGGCGGCGATGGTCGCGGCGGCGAGGCCCAGCGAGAGCAGCAGGCTCTCGGTGAACCCTTCCGCGGAGAGCAGTTGGGTGTACGCCTCGAAGCTGATGCCCTGGCCGGGGACGTGCACGGTGAACACGAAGGAGGCCAGGAGCGGGAGGACGAAGTACGCGCCCGCGAGCGCGAGCACCGCTCCGCGCCACACCCGGGGCCGGGAGCGGGGGCGCAGCCGTCGCGGGGTCCGGGCCGGGGGTGCCTGCCGGTCCCGCTCACCGTCCCGGCCCGCGGGGGCCGGAGCGGCGGCCGGGGCCACCTCGTCGTGCGGGGCGGGCGTCGGGGTCATCGCAGCCATCGGGCGCTCCGTCGCTGGAGGGGCAGGTAGACCGCCATGACCAGGCCGGCGATCACGATCATGTCGAGGCCGAGGGCCAGGGCCACGTTCTCCTGGCCGGTCAGCACGTTCCCGGACAGGGCGTCCGCGATCTTGAGCGTGACCAGCGGGACGGAGCCGCCGACGAGGGCGGCGGCCGTGGCGTGCGCGGCGAAGGCGGTGCCGAAGAGCAGCACGAACCCGCCGAGCAGGGAGGGCGCGAGGACGGGCAGGCCGACGTGGCGCCAGAACTGCCAGGTGCTCGCCCCGTTGTTCTGGGCGGCTTCGCGCCACTGGGGGCGCAGTCCGTCCAGCGCGGGGACGGTCACCAGCACCATGAGCGGGGTCAGGAAGTAGAGGTAGACCACGGTGAGGCCGGTGAAGGAGTAGAGGTTCCAGCCGAGGTCGGTGAGGTCGGCGAGCTGGGTGACGACCCCGGAGATCCCCACGGTGGCGATGAACGCGAAGGCGAGGGGGACCCCGCCGAAGTTGGCGAGCACGCCGGAGGCGGTCAGCGTCGCCCCGCGCAGGGCGCGGGAGGGGGAGGTGACGACGGCCTGCGCGATGAGGACGCCGAGCACCCCGGCCACGAGTGCGGTGAGGGCGGAGAGCTGGACGCTGCCGATGAGGGAGCCGAGGTAGGGCCCTTGGAGGGAGCGGGCCAGGTGCTCGCCGGTCGCCTCGGTGGCGCCGCTCACCGGGTCCGTACGGGTGACCGCGCCGAAGGCGATGGCGCCCAGCGGGACGCCGAAGCACAGTGCGGTGAAGACGAGGAGCGGGAGGGCGGCGAGCCAGGTGCGCGGGCCGCGCCGCCGGCGGCGGGTGGTGCTGCCGCCGGCGGTCCCCGTCGAGTGGGGGATGGTGGTGGAGGCGGACATCAGCTGAGGGCCTTGTCCCACTTCTCGGCGAGGGTGGCCTTGGCCTTGTCCAGTTCGGTGGAGGCCGGGAAGGCCGGGGTGCCCTGGACCTGCGGGAGCTTGGTGACGGCTTCCTTGTCGACCGTGCCGGCCTGGGTCATGGCGGGCAGCAGCACGGGGCGGGCGAAGCCCTTCAGCCACAGGTTCTGGCCCTCGGTGCTGTACAGGAACTCCATCCACAGGCGGGAGGCCGCCGGGTGGGGGGCGTCCTTGTTGATGGCCTGCGAGTAGTACTGGGCGTAGACGCCGTCGGTGGGGATGGCCACCTTCCAGTCGACGCCCTTGCCCTTGAACTGCTCGGCGTAGCCGGCGTTCAGGTAGTCCCAGTCGATCGAGATGGGGGTCTCGCCCTTCTCGACGGTGGCCGGGGTGGACTCGACGGGGATGAAGTTCCCGCTCTTCTTCAGCCGGCCGAAGAAGTCGATGCCGGGCTGGATGTCCGCGAAGGAGCCCTTGTTGGCGAGGGCCGCCGCGTAGACGCCGCCGAAGGCGGAGCCGGACTTGGTCGGGTTGCCGTTGAGGGCGACCTTGCCCTTGTACTCGGGCTTGGCCAGGTCGGCGAAGGACTGCGGGCAGTTCGGGATGCGGGCGGCGTCGCAGCCGATGGAGACGTAGCCGCCGTAGTCGTTGTACCAGCGGGCGTCCGCGTCCTTCTGGGAGGCGGGGATCTGGTCCCAGGCGGTGACCTTGTACGGGGCGAAGAGGTTCTCGGCGGCGCCGCTGCGGGCGAAGGCGATGCCGAGGTCCAGGACGTCGGGGGCGCGGGTCTGGCCCTTGCGGGACTTGACGGCGGCGATCTCGTCGGCGCTGGAGGCGTCCGGGTTCTCGGCGTTGATCTTGACCTTGGGGTACTTGGCCGCGAACGCCTTCTGGATCTCGCCGTAGTTCGCCCAGTCGGCGGGCAGCGCGATGACGTTGAGCTCGCCCTCCTTCTCGGCGGCCGCGACGAGACCCTCCAGGCCGCCGAAGTCGGCGACCGAGGTGGCGGCGCCGGGCTGGGTCTTGTTCTTGCCGTCGCCACCGGCGGAGCCGGCGGTCTTGTCGGGTGCGGCGCCGCACGCGCTGAGCGTGGTGAGCACGGCGGCACTGAGCAGGACGGCCGCACCGCGACGGGCGGAGGAACTGAGCACGGTCTCTCCCGGAGACGAAAACGCATGAGAACGCTTGGAGGAGGATTCACTTGTCTGAACAAGTTGGCTCCAGTTCGCCCTGGGTCTCTGTACGGACGGTGAACGGCGGCTGTCCCGTGGAGCACGTCTCGACGAAGACCGGAGACCGGCCGGATACAACCGTGCCGGACAGCCCGCAAGATGATCTTCGGGGCCCGGCGCGGCCTAGGCTTGCGGGCGGGAGCGACGGCTCACGGCTCCGGGCGGCAGGGCCCGTACACACATCCACGCAAGGGGGAACAGGACAGCATGGCTACGGTGCGGTATCTGGAGATCGCCGAGGCGCTGCGCCGGTCGATCCTCTCCGGCCAGTACCCGGTGGGCGCCCAACTGCCCTCGGAGAGCGATCTGGCGGCGCGCTGGTCGGCCTCCCGCGGGACCGTCCGCCAGGCCGTGGCGACGCTCGCCGCCGAGGGGCTGATCGGTTCCCGGCAGGGGGCCCGCAGGATCGTCCTGCGCCACGAGCGCAAGCACAGCTTCGGCGAGCTCAACAGCTTCGCCCAGTGGGCCGAGGGGGTCGGCCACCAGGCCGCGAGCCGTTTCCTGTCGCGCACCCGCCGCCCGGCCACCTCCGAGGAGGCGGACCGGCTGGCCCTGCCGGCCGGCACCGAGATCCTCGCCGTCCTGCGGCTCCGGCTGCTCGACGGGGAGCCGACGATGGTCGAGCGGACGGCCTACGCCGACTGGGTCGCGGCGGCGGTCGAGGCGATGCCCGAGGACTGCCGCTCCGTGATGGACGGTCTGGCGAACGACTCCGGCATCGTCGCCCACTACGGCGAGCACCTCATCGACGCGCTTCCCGCCGGCAGCGAGGACGCCCGGCTGCTCGAAATCCGCCGCGGCAGCCCGCTTTTGCGCCAGCGGCACGTCTCCGCGACCCGCACGGGCCGCCCCATCGAGTGGTCGGACGACCGCTACCGGGCGGGAAGCGTCACCTTCAGTGTGAACAACTCGGCAGTAGCAACTCCCCTGGAGCGCCGGGCCGGGGACCGCTAGGGGGTGTCTTTCGGATCTTGTCGGTCAGGTCCGCGGGAGACGGCCTGGGCCGTCTCTACGCCCGGAGTGCGGCGGCGCCCTCCGCGACGGCCTCCGGGAGCCAGTCCGCGAGCCGCCCGAAGCGGAAGCCGAGCGCGGCGGCCCGGCCGTTGTCCATCGCGTAGGCCCGGTCGAAGGAGAACGGCGAGGCCTCGGCCCCGGACGCGACCGTCCGCAGGAGCGGCGCCCGCCCGACCTCCTCGGCGACGGCCCCGACCAGCCCGAACACGTCCAGCTCCCCGTGCGAGGCGGCGTTCACCGGCCCGGTGAACTCCTGCTGCCCAGCCCAGTGCAGGAACCGGGCGATCTCGTGGTGGTGGATGAAGGAGGTCGGGTACGGAGCCTCGTGCACGGCCACCGGGATCCCGGCGCCGATCCGCTCCACGTAGTGCGCGAGGCGGCCGGTGAACTCCGCCCGGCCGCCGCCGAGTACGTGCGCGGTGCGCACGGCCACGTGACCGAAGGCGGGCTCCGCCCCCAGGACCTCCTCGGCCCCCCGCTTGCCCTCGGCGTAGGCGCGCGCACCGGGGGTGGGCGGCGCGGGGTCGTGGACCTCGATCGTCGAGGTCATCACGTACCGCCCGGTGCGTCCGGCGAAGACGCGGCGGGCCGTCTCCGCCTGCAGAGGCGTGTAGCAGACCTGGTCGAAGACCACGTCGAAGGTGCGCTCCCCCAGCGCCGCGCGGAGCCCCTCTTCGTCCTCACGGTCGGCGATCAGGTGGCCGACGCCCCGGGGCGGGGCGGTGGAGCCCCGGTTCAGGACGGTCACCTCGCGCCCGGCGTCCCGCTCCAGGGCGACCAGGTGCTTTCCGAAGTAGCGGCTTCCGCCGATGACGAGGATCTTCTTCATGCCCAGGACTCTGCCGCTGTACCGTCGCCAGTGGAACTACCGGAATACTGATCACGTCGTAAGGGAAACTGATGATCGATGTGCAGCGGCTGCGCATCCTGCGCGCCGTGGCCGAGCACGGCAGCTTCAACAAGGCCGCCGGGGCGCTGCTCCTGACGCCCTCGGCCGTCTCCCAGCACATCGCGGCCCTGGAGCGCGGCCTCGGTCACCCCGTCGCCGTGCGCAGCACCCGCGGGATCACGCTCACGGAGCCGGGCCGGCTGCTGGTGGAGGCGGCGGAAGCGGTGTCGGCGGAGCTCGACCGGGTGCGCCACGAGATCGACCGGGTCACCGCCGAGCGGCCGCGGCTGACGGTCGCCACCTTCGTGAGCGGGGGCCGCAGGCTCCTGCCGGGCACGCTCGCCGGGTTCGTCGCCGCGCACCCCGAGGTGGAGCTGACGGTCCTGGAGGCCGAGCCGGAGGAGGCGGTGCCCATGGTGGCTTCGGGCGCCGCCGATCTGGCCCTCACGTACCACTTCGACGGGCCGCTGCCGCTCCGCCCGGGAGCCGGGCTCGACTGGCTGGCGCTGATGGAGGACCCGTTGGCGCTGGTCCTGCCGCCGGGGCACCGTTTCGCGGGGCGCACGTCGGTCGCCCCGGCCGAACTCGCCTCCGAACGCTGGGTACTGGGCTGCCGCAAGACCGAGGCGTACCTGCGCCGGTACGCGGAGCGGGCCGGTTTCGACCTCCGGGTGGCGGCTTCCACCACGGACTACTTCTTCGCGCGCTCCCTCGTCGAGGCGGGCGTCGGCGTCGCACTGATCCCCCGGGTCGCGCTGCCGCCGGGGGACGCGGACGGGAACAGGAACGGGGATGCGGGCCGGGGCGTCGCCGTCGTACGGGTCGAACCGCCCTGTCCCGCACGGCACATCGGCGTGCTGACGCTGCGCCGACGCCGTCCGCATCCCTATGCGACGGCCATGACCGAGGCCCTGACCGGGGTGGTGCCCGGAGTGGCGCCCGGGGTGGTGCTGCCGTGATCCGGATCCTGTGCGGCCTCGCCGCCAATCCTGCCCTGCCCGCCGACCTCCTCGACCGGCTGACCGAGCTCGCCGGCCGCGTCCACGACCCCGACGAGGACCTCGCCTGCGCACTGGCCGGGCGCACCGACCTCACCGACCGCCAGGTCCGGACCCTGGCCGCCGGTGACGAATCCGCAGTCCGGCTCGCGCACGCCGGGCTGCTGAACCCCGCCGACGTGGACCCGCTCGACCGGCCGTCGGTGGCCCTGGCCCTGCTCGAAGAGGGCGCCGGACCGCCCGATTGGGCCCGGGCCCTCGCCGCGCACCCCGATCCGAAGGCCCGTTGGCGGCTCGCCTCCCGGCCGGGTCTGCCCATCGACGTACGGGAGACCCTCGCGGCGGATCCGGACGTGTCGGTCGTGGCAGAACTCGGCATCTGGACCATCGATCCGACCCTCGCCGCCCGCCTCGCGGCGCATCCGCACGCCGAGGTCCGGATGGCGACCGCGACCAACGAGGCGGTTCCGCCGGCCGCGCTGGCGGCGCTGATCACCGGGGAGGGTCTCGCTCCGGCCGTGTCGTGCCTGGTCTGCGACCAGGAGGAGATTCCGTTCACCCACGATCCCCACTGCCCGCGCCGGGACTGCGAACTGCGCGGCGGAGCCGCCTGCGCGGGCGGCCACGAGTCCACGGTGCACGAAACGCTCCAGCGGGCCGCACGCAACCCGGCCACGCCTTCCGGGGCGGCAGCGTCCCTGGCCGGACACCCCTCGATGATCGTCCGCTGGTCGCTGGCCGAACGGACCGACCTGTCGCAGGAGTTGTACGCCCAGCTGGCTGCGGATCCGATCCCGGGCGTCCGGCACGAGACCGCCGGGAACCCGGCGCTCGACGAGCCGCTGATCCGCACGCTGGCCGCGGATGCCCACGCCGGCGGACAGCCGGACGTAGACCTCCTCCGGCGCCTGGCCCGCCTTCCCGGCATTCCGCTCGACGTGCTCACGGACCTGGCGCGGACGGTCCGGCTCGGCCCGGAACCGGTACCGCGGATCACCGCCGCCACCGAGCCGGAGCTCGCAAGGCTGGCCGCCTCCCCGCACCCTGCGGTACGTGCGCTGGCGGCCCGTGGCCGGGGCCTTGAGGCGGCGGTGCGCGACGCCCTGGCCGACGACCCCGACGCGGCCGTCGTCGTCTGCGTCGCCGCGCACCCCGGCCTGTCCGAGGACCGGCTGCGCACGATGGTCGCGCGGCACGGCGTACGGGTCCTCGCGCAGGTGGCCGCCAACCCGGACGCGCCGCCCGCCCTGTTGGCCGACCTGGCGCGGCACGAACCGCCCGTACGGCGGGCCTTCCGTGAGATCGCGGTGCATCCGCGCGCGACGGAGCCTGCGCTGCTGGCGTGCCTGACGGAGCCCAGGGCCCGCGCCGACGCCGCACGGCACCCGGCCCTGTCCGCACCGGTCCTCGTGGGACTGCTGGACGGCGAACGGCCGGACACGGAAGCGGGCATGGACACGGACACGGCCGAGGCTGCGGCGGCCAACACCTCGCTCCCGCGGGCGGTGATGGAGGAGCTTCTCGATCGCGCGTGCCGGAGCACATGACCGAGCCGGCGCCCCTGACCGGGGAAGGGTCACCGGTCAGGGAGCGGCAGTCATCGGGCCCTCCAGGAGCGTGGGCTGCTCGCCCTTCGTGACCGTGACGGGGATGCCCCCGGTGGCCTTCTCCAGCTTCGCCTTGAACTCCGCCGACGCGGCGCCCTCCTGCGTGGAGGTCACCTCGACCGCCTCGCCGTGGCCGCTGGAGACGCTGTAGATCGGGAAGCCGACTCTGAGACCGATCAGCTTGTCGCCGGCGTCCTGGAGGGTCCGGTGCGCGTAGGTGCTCAGGTACAGGTCGGCTCGGGCCGGGTCCGCTTGCGGATCCGCCGCGTGCGCCGCCGCCACGAGGAGCTTGCCGCGGGCGAGGTCGGTGACGCAGAGGGCTACCCGGCCCGCCGGATGGTCGACGATCTGGGTGGAGTAGACGTCGGCGAAGGCTCCGTAGCCCAGGTCCCCGATGGCCTTCGAGAGCCGCTCTCCCTCAGCGGTGTTGGCCGGGGTGCCGTCGATCAGCGTCGGCGGGGACTGCGGTGCGGTGGGGTCGATCACCGGGCACTTCTTCGCGGCCACCGTGGGCCGGGCCGGCGCCGCCACGGGACCGCCCGGGTCGGCCGGGTCGACCGGGTCGGCCACGCCGGCCTTTCCGCAGCCGGTGAGCAGCACGGCAGCGGCGCCCATGCTCACGGCGAGGGCCACGGCCGCGTTCGGCTTCGAGGCCTTCCCCCTGGTGCCCCCCTTCGCGCTCTCTTTCACAGCTCGCTGGTGTCTCTCGGTGGTTCGACGCACCTTCGGTTCCCCTCTTCTCCAGTGCCGGATCGGCACGACTGTGACGCGCGCCCGGCTCCGCCGGTTCCCCGTGGCGCCGTGGCCCACAGCGGGGCGGCCCGGTGTGGGCCCGGCCGCCATGGCCAGGGCGGGCCGGCGGTTCCTAGGGTCGGTCGGGCCGGCCCTGCCGCGCGCCGGCCCGTTCGGGTGGCCGGCGGCCCGGGGCCGGGCGGAGGAGGGTGTGCGATGGGGTTGGACAAGGAGGTCGCGAGCGCGGCCGGGGCGGTGGCGGACATCCCCGCCGGAGCCTCGCTCGCGGTGGGCGGCTTCGGCTTGTGCGGGGTGCCGGGCGCGCTGATCGGCGCGCTGCTGGAGCGCCCGGAGGTGCACGGCCTGGAGGTGGTGTCGAACAACTGCGGGGTGGACGACTGGGGGCTGGGACTGCTCCTGCGCGAGGGCAGGATCGCCCGGATGACCAGCTCGTACGTGGGCGAGAACAAGGAGTTCGCCCGGCAGTACCTGAGCGGCGAGCTGGAGGTGGAGCTGGTCCCGCAGGGCACCCTCGCCGAGCGGCTGCGGGCCGGTGGCGCGGGCATTGCGGCGTTCTACACCCCGGCCGGGGCCGGTACGCAGGTCTCGGAGGGCGGCCTGCCGTGGCGCTACCGCCCCGACGGGGGCATTGCCGTGGCCTCGCCGCCCAAGGAGCTGCGCAGCTGGGGCGGCCGGGAGTACCTCCTGGAGGAGGGCATCACCACCGATTTCGCCCTGGTGCGGGCGGCGGCCGGGGACCGGCACGGCAATCTCGTCTTCCATGCCTCGGCGCGCAATTTCAACCCCCTCGCCGCCATGGCGGGGCGCATCACGATCGCCGAGGTGGAGGAGCTGGTGGAGCCGGGAGAGCTCGATCCGGACGCCGTCCACCTGCCGGGCGTCTTCGTCCAGCGGGTGGTCCTCGTGCGTCCCGGCGATCCGGCGGCGGAGCGGCGCGTAGAGCGGCGCACGGTCCGGAAGTCTCTCCAGCCCCTCCTCTCCGAGCAGCAAGGCGGCGTGTGACATGGCTCTGACGCGTGAGCAGATGGCGGCCCGCGCCGCCCGCGAACTGACGGACGGTACGTACGTGAACCTGGGGATCGGGTTGCCGACCCTCATCCCCGACCACGTGCCGCCCGGGGTCGAGGTGGTGCTCCAGTCCGAGAACGGCATCCTGGGCGTGGGCCCGTACCCGGTCGGCGACGAGGTCGAACCGGACCTGATCAACGCGGGCAAGGAGACCGTCACGGTCCGGCCGGGGGCTTCGTTCTTCGACTCCGCGCTGTCCTTCGGCATGATCCGAGGCGGCACGTGGACGCGGCCGTGCTGGGCGCCATGCAGGTGTCGGCCTCGGGCGACCTGGCCAACTGGATGATCCCGGGAAGAATGGTCAAGGGAATGGGCGGCGCGATGGACCTGGTGCACGGTGCGCGCAGGGTGATCGTGCTCATGGAGCACACCGCCAAGGACGGCACGCCGAAGCTCGTGGAGCGGTGCGAACTGCCGTTGACCGGGCGGGGCGTCGTCCACCGGGTGATCACCGACCTCGCGGTCCTCGACATCACCCCGGAGGGATTCCTGCTCCGCGAACTGGCGCCCGGGGTATCGCTGGACGAGGTCCGCACGGCGACGGCCGCGGAACTGACGGTGGCGGAACGGACGGTGGCGGAACGGACGGTGGCGACGGGGTTGGTGGCGACGGGGTTGGTGGCGACAGGGTTGGTGGCGACAGGGTCGGTGAGCACCGGCGGATAGCAGCGTGCGAGAGCCCCGCGCAACCCTCGCGGACCGGTCAAGCGGGGGCCGGATTATGGCGCTCCGCGCCATGCCGGAGCGGGCCGTGCCGCTCTTACGGTGGCGGGCACCGCGGGCCCCGGACGACGGGTCCGCGCCGTGCCCGCCGCCTCAGGGAGCCGCCATGTCCTTGCGCAGGAGATCCTCCGACACCCGGACCACCGGCCGACGGCGCCCGCCCATGCCGTCGCAGCGGCGGTCCCGGCGGCGGTTCCAGCGGCGGCCGTACGGTCAGACGTACGGCCGGTCGTACAGCCGGTCGTGCAGCCGGTCGTACGGGCAGGCGCGCCGAAGCCTCGTCCGGCTGCTCGCGCTGGTGCTGCTGATCGTGGGCGGGGTGGTGGCCGGGCCCGTCTCCCCCGCCCGCGCGGCCGTCGCGCTCGAGCGGGTGACCGGGTTCGGTGCCAATCCGGGGCAGCTCACCATGTACGTGTACCGGCCGGCCGGCCTCCCGGCCGTACCGGCCGTGGTGATCGCCCTGCACGGCTGCACGCAGAACGCCCAGACCTACGCCGACAACTCCGGACTGCCCGAACTCGCCGACCGCGACGGGTTCCTGCTGGTCTTCGCGGAGACCACCTCCGCGAACAACCTCAACAAGTGCTTCAACTGGTTCCAGCCCGCGGACAACCGGCGCGGCCAGGGCGAAGCCGCGTCCGTCCGGCAGATGGCCGCTCACGCCGCCTCCGCCTACTCCGCCGACCCCGCCCGCACCTTCGTCACCGGGCTTTCGGCCGGCGGCGCCATGACCTCCGTGATGCTCGCGGCCTACCCGGACGTGTTCGCGGCGGGGGCGGTGATCGCCGGGCTGCCCTACGACTGTGCCAAGGGGAGCAGCCCCTACACGTGCATGAACCCCGGGGTGGACAAGTCTCCGGCGGTCTGGGCCCAGTTGGTCCGTGACGCGTATCCGGCGTGGTCCGGGCCCTGGCCCCGGGTGGCGATCTGGCAGGGCGACGCGGACACCACCGTCGTTCCCCGCAACGCCGATGAACTGCGGGACCAGTGGACGGCGTTGCACGGTCTCCCGCAGACCCCCGCCCGGACATCGGTCATCGGACCGAACGCGACCCGCCAGGAGGAGTACCGGGCTGCCGACGGCACGGTGGCCGTCGAGGTGGACCGGGTCCCGGGCATCGGGCACGGCACCCCGGTCGACCCGGGCTCCGGTCCCGGGCAGTGCGGGCACACGGGGGCGGCGTACTTCCTCGCCTCGATCTGCTCCGCCCACTGGATCTCGAAGTTCTTCGGTCTGGACGGCTCCACGACCGGCCCCGGCCCCGGCACCCTGCCCGCGCCCTCCGGTCTGGCCGCCTCCGCCGTCGGGGACACCAGCGTCACCCTCACCTGGGACCGGGTGCCGGGCGCAACCGACTACGCCGTGCACCGCGACGGGATCCAGGTCGCCACCCCGGCCGGGCCCCCTCACACCGACGGCGGCCTCGTCCCCGGCACGGGGCACACGTGGACCGTCGCGGCCCGCGACGGCGCGGGAGCGGCCGGGGCCCGCTCGGCTCCCGTCACGGCGAGCACGACCGGCGCGCCGGCCGCCTGCTGGAAGGCGAACAACTACCAGCAGGTACAGGCCGGGCGGGCCACGACCGACGGGAGCCACGCGTACGCCAAGGGCTCGGGGCAGAACCTGGGGCTCTACAACCTCTACGTCACGCACACCCTGAAGGAGGCCCCGGTCGGCCACTTCACCATCGCCGACGCCGGCTGCCCCTGACCCCTTCCGCCCCGCCCTCTCCCCTCCCCCTACGCACTCTCTGGAGCCTCTCCCATGCCACCAGCCATCCGTTCCGTCACCGCCACCGCGGCTGCGGCCGTCGCGCTCCTGGCCTCGGCCCTGCTGACGCTCCCCGCTCCCCCGGCCGCCGCCGGCGGCACCGACGCGCACTGCGCCCGCCGCGCCCACCTCCGCGTACCCGGGGCGGAGCGCCAACAGGCCCACTGTCTGCAGGAGTTGACGACCGCCGGCACGGTGGCCTCCGGGCACACCGATCCGGCCGACTGGGCCGGCCTCACCCCCAAGGACCTTGCCGTGCCCACGGGCGTGCCGGGCATCCAGATCGACGGATACTTCCCCGACACCCCCGCCCCGGCCGCCGTCCCCAACACCAACCACGGCTGGAACCACGACGCGCAGTTCGTCATCCGGCTGCCCGACCGCTGGAACGGCGGCCTCGTCGTCGCCGGCTCCCCGGGCGTGCGCGAGCAGTACGCCAACGACCGGGCCATCGGCGACTGGGTGCTCTCGCGCGGCTACGCCTTCGCCGCCACGGACAAGGGCAACACCGGGGCCGCCTTCCACCGCGACGGCCGGGCTCCCGGGGATGCCGTCGCCGAGTGGAACACCCGGGTCACCCAGTTGACCCGGGCCGCCCGCGCGGTCGTCGCACAGCGCTATCACAGGGCCCCGGACCGCACCTTGGCCACGGGCATGTCCAACGGGGGCTACCTGGTCCGCTGGCAGCTGGAGAACCATCCGGAGCTGTACGACGGCGGGGTGGACTGGGAGGGCACACTGTGGCGGGCCGACGGCCCCAACCTGCTCACCTTCCTGCCCCCGGCACTGGCCGCCTACCCTGCCTACGCGGCCGGCGGCCCGCAGTCCGGCCGGGCGCACGAGGCGATGGTCGCCGCCGGTTTCCCGGCCGGCTCGGAGTTCCTGTGGCCCTTCCACCACAGCTACTACTGGGACCTCACCCAGCGGATCTACCGCGAGGAGTTCGATCCGGGCTTCGACGGCCCGACCGAGGCGGGGACCCCGTTCTGTGCGCCCGGCACCCCGGCGTGTGACGCCGACTACGCATACGCCGACCGGCCCGCGGAGGTCCGGCGCGCCGTCCGGAGGGTCGCGCTCACCGGCCGGATCGGCAAACCGCTGATCACCCTGCACGGCACCCTCGACGTCCTGCTCCCCATCTCCCGGGACTCCGACGTCTACGCCGAGATGGTCCGCCGGGCCGGCCGCGGGGGCCTGCTGCGCTACTACCGCATCGAGGGCGGCACCCACGTGGACTCGCTCGTCGACGCCTTCCCCGATCGGCTGCGCCCCCTCACCCCGTGCCACCGGGCCGCCTTCACCGCGCTGGAGGAGTGGATCGGCCGCGGTGTGCGGCCGCCGCTCGGCCACACCGTGCCCCGGGATCCGTCCGCCACCCCGGCGGCCCTGCTGGCCGGCTGCCCGCTCGACACATGAGGACGCCCCGCCCCCCGGCCGCGTACGCCGTCGGCACGCATGGCGATCGCCTCCATACGGACGGCGCCGAGTATGGGGGGCGGCACCGTGGGCGCCGCACCACGGCCCTCCCTACGCTTCCGGCCATGACGAGCGAACTTCCTTCCCCCACCGGCCCGCGGGGCCGCGTCGCCTTGGTGACGGGCGGCGGCAGCGGCATCGGCCGGGCGTGCGCGGTGGCCCTGGCAGAGGCCGGGGCCGTGGTGCACGTGGCCGATGTCGACGCGGCGGCGGCCGAGGCCGTCGCGGGCCTCGTCGGCGGGCACGCCCACGTGGTCGACCTGGCCGATCCCTCCGCCATCGGGAGGCTTCCGACCGCCGTCGACATCCTGGTCAACAGCGCCGGGCTCCAGCACGTCGCCCCGATCACCGAGTTCCCGCCCGAGCGCTTCACGCTGATCCAGCAGGTGATGGTCACGGCGCCCTTCCTGCTGCTGCGCCACGTGCTGCCGCACATGTACGCCGCCCGCTGGGGCCGGGTGGTCAACATCTCCAGCGTGCACGGGTTGCGCGCCAGCGCGTACAAATCGGCCTACGTGGCGGCCAAGCACGCCCTCGAGGGGCTGAGCAAGGTCACCGCGATCGAGGGGGCCCCGTACGGGGTGACCAGCAACTGCATCAGCCCCGGCTACGTCCGCACCCCCCTGGTCGAGGGGCAGATCCTCGACCAGGCCGCCGCCCACGGCATCGACGCCGGAGACGTGCTCTCCGAGGTGCTGCTGACCCGCTC
This sequence comes from Streptomyces sp. NPDC059957, assembly GCF_042730015.1. Taxonomy (NCBI): domain Bacteria; kingdom Bacillati; phylum Actinomycetota; class Actinomycetes; order Kitasatosporales; family Streptomycetaceae; genus Streptomyces; species Streptomyces sp. NPDC059957. Next base: position 27,521 of record NZ_JBHWMB010000086.1, read on the forward strand.
GCCGATCAAGCGGCTCATCGAGCCCGAGGAGGTCGCGGCGGCCGCCCTGTGGCTCTGCGGTCCGCACACCGGCTACGTGACGGGCTCCTCGCTCCCCCTGGACGGCGGCTGGGGCGCCAACTGACCCCGTCCGGGTGACAGCCCGTGCGCCGCGCCGCGGGGATCCCCGGCGGGTCCCGTACGGTCCCGCACGTGACCGATGCGAACCAGCCCCAGAGCCCGAAGTTCCCGACGGATCCGGCCGCCCCGGCTCCCCTGAACGTCACCACCGGCCCTGAAGCCCTACGGGTCCTCGTCCTCGCGGGGTCCTCCCGCGAGGGCTCCGTGAACGCCCGGCTGGCCGCGCTGGTCGCCGGTCAGGTCGAGCGGTCGGGCGCCGTCGCGGACCTCGCCCGCATCGGGGACTTCGTGATGCCCACGTACGACGGCGACGCCGAGCAGGCCGACGGCCAGCCCGCGGGGTCGGCCGCCCTGCGCGAGCGGCTCCTGGCGGCGCAGGCCCTGGTGATCGCCTCGCCCGAGTACAACGCCTCCGTGCCCGGCGTCCTGAAGAACGCCGTCGACTGGGTGTCCCGGTTCCGGCCGCAGCCCTTCAAGGACAAGCAGACCCTGCTGGTGTCCGCGTCCCCGTCGATGATCGGCGGGAACCGCGGGCTCTGGGCGCTGCGGGTCCCGCTCGAACACCTCGGGGCCCGGGTGTACCCCGACATGTTCAGCCTCGCCATGGCGCACTCGGCCTTCGGCGAGGACGGCGAGCTGACCGATCCGGGCCTGCGCGAGCGGCTGGCCGACACCGTCGATTCCTTCCTCGCGCTGGCCGAGGCGGACACCCGCTACCTGTGCCTCCAGCGCCGCTGGTACGAGTTCCTGGGCGATGAGAGCACCGCTCCGGTGACCCAGCGCGCGGAGGGCTGACCGCCTGCTCAGGGGGTGCCTGAAGGAGCGGTCCGCGCGCGGGTTAGCATATGAGCGCCGCCTAGCTCGAAAGATAATTCTGTGACTGTCAATGACGACTCGTTCACCAACTGGAAGAACCGCGAGAAGATCGCGGAGTCGATGATCCCGATCATCGGCAAGCTGCACCGGGAGCGGGACGTCACGATCCTGCTGCACAGCCGCTCCTTGGTGAACAAGTCCGTGGTGAGCATTCTCAAGACCCACCGATTCGCGCGCCAGATCGACGGCGAGGAGCTCTCGGTCACCGAGACCCTCCCGTTCCTCCAGGCGCTCACCACCCTCGACCTCGGTCCCTCGCAGATCGACCTCGGCATGCTCGCCGCGTCGTACGCGGCGGACGACCGCGGTCTGTCGGTGGAGGAGTTCACCGCGGGCGCCGTCGCCGGCGCCACGGGTGCCGACAAGATCGAGCGCGGCGAGGGCCGCGACGTGGTCCTCTACGGCTTCGGCCGCATCGGCCGCCTCGTCGCCCGCCTGCTCATCGAGAAGACCGGTTCCGGCAACGGCCTGCGCCTGCGTGCCATCGTCGTCCGCGGCGGCGGTGAGGCAGACCTCGTCAAGCGTGCCTCGCTGCTGCGCCGCGACTCGATCCACGGCCAGTTCCAGGGCACGATCACCGTGGACGAGGCGACCAGCACGATCATCGCCAACGGCAACGCGATCAAGGTGATCTACGCCAACGACCCGTCCGAGGTCGACTACACGGCGTACGGCATCAAGGACGCCATCCTGATCGACAACACCGGAAAGTGGCGCGACCGCGAGGGGCTCTCCAAGCACCTGCGCCCCGGTATCGACAAGGTCGTCCTGACGGCTCCGGGCAAGGGCGACGTCCCCAACATCGTGCACGGGGTCAACCACGACACGATCAAGCCGGACGAGCAGATCCTGTCCTGCGCCTCCTGCACCACCAACGCGATCGTCCCGCCGCTGAAGGCGATGGCGGACGAGTACGGCGTTCTGCGCGGCCACGTGGAGACCGTCCACTCGTTCACCAACGACCAGAACCTGCTGGACAACTACCACAGCGCCGACCGCCGCGGCCGTTCCGCGCCGCTGAACATGGTCATGACGGAGACGGGTGCCGCCTCGGCCGTCGCCAAGGCGCTGCCCGACCTCAAGGCCCCGATCAGCGGCAGCTCGATCCGCGTCCCCGTCCCGGACGTCTCGATCGCGATCCTCAGCCTGCGCCTGGGCCGTGAGACCACCCGCGAAGAGGTGCTCGACTACCTCCGCGACGTGTCGCTGACCTCTCCGCTGAAGCGCCAGATCGACTTCACCACGGCGCCCGACGCGGTCTCCAGCGACTTCATCGGCTCGCGCCACGCCTCGATCGTCGACGCGGGCGCCACCAAGGTCGACGGGGACAACGCGATCCTCTACCTCTGGTACGACAACGAGTTCGGCTACTCCTGCCAGGTCGTCCGGGTCGTCCAGTACGTCTCCGGGGTCGAGTACCCGACCTACCCGGCGCCGGCGGTCTGATCCCCAAGGCCCCGTAGGACCGGATGTACCGGACGCCCCCCGCGTGACCCCAGGTCACTCGGGGGGCGTCCGTGTGTCCTTGGGGCCTTGGTGTGGTTCGCCCCTTTTC
>NZ_JBHWMB010000087.1:0-22815 GCF_042730015.1 Streptomyces sp. NPDC059957
GAGCAGTGTGGAGGTCACCGGCACGGGGCGGCGACGGCTCGCCGCCGCGCAGAACATCACGGCCGTGCCGGTGGCCGCCGATGGAGCACTGGGGTGACGGCCATGTTCGTGGTCGTCCTCCAGTTCACCGAGGGTGGCCCCGCGAACCGGGGAGTGGGCAGTCGAGGACACCGCGCGGCGCACCTATAGGCGATGGGTCGGGCTGTACGGAAGCCAGGCCGCGGTTATCCAGCTCATCGAGGAGACCGACCGGGCCCGGCGTGTGCTGCGGACGTGGACCCCCCAAGGCGAGTTCGTCGCGGAGCCCGAATCGCACCCCCTGAGCCCGTAGGCAGCGCTCGCCGCGCCGACCACCGATTGCGGGGCCTTGTCGGTCTCAGACGGCCGGGGAGCCGGTGTAGTCGTGGCCTGGTAGCCGTGGCCGTCCTTGTGCCAGTCCAGGTACAGGAGCGCGTCACCCAGGGCGCCAGGGCCGGCCCGGTGGCTGATGGTGGGGGTGCGGTAGCTCCCGTTGCGGTCCCCGCTCGACGTCGCCGTCTCCATCCGCGCTTTCAGTGAGAAGTCCTTCTCCGTCACCACGGGGTCGGTGCCCTGCCGTGCCTGCTTGATCTGCACCCGGACCTTGGCACCGTCGAAGATCCTCGCGTCGGTCGTGGCGTAGAAGCCAGGGCCGTCCCACCGGACATCCGCGTAGGCGGACACCGTCGCCCCCGAGCGTGCCGCGCACACCTTCACCGTCACCTCCCAGTTGTCCGGCCACGGACCGGAATTGGCGGCGTCGTCGATCGACTTGGTGGTGCTGGAGCACTTGAAGTGCAGCGCGGCGGCCGCCGGGGACGCGGTGACGGGGGCGGCCCCGATGGCCACGGCCAGCACGGCCGCCGCCAGGCCTGGGTGCGTGAAGAGCTTCATGCCCGCTCAAGGCCCCCGGGCGCCGGGGTGACACGGCCCGGCGCCAAAGCCGCACCCAAGGGGGTACTCCTCTCCGACGGATGTCCGGACAGGACCAGGTCGGAGCCGACCTACACGGCGAGCGCGGCCGCGGCCTCGGTGCGGGCGAGGACGTCGCGGCGGTGGTTGTCCCATCCCCGGATGGCGAGCATGTCCGCCAGGGACGGGGCTACGGTGAGGGCGGCCTGCGGGTCCTCGTCCATGAGCCGCAGCCACACGGCATGGGCGTTGCGGGCCGCGCGTGCGGTGTCGGCCTTCGGGCGGACCTTGGCGGCCTGGCGCCGCAGGACGGTGGCGATCAGGAGTTCCACCGTGCCGTCCAGGTCGGTGCGCTGGTAGAGGGTGAGCCATGCCCGGATCGTCAAGGCGTTGACGGTGTGGGGGTCGAGGGGGCCGTACTCGGCCTCAAGGGCAGTCTCCAGCTTGAGGACACAAACGACTGCCGTGGGCAAGTCCCCGGCGTCGTACGCGGCCCGCAGGCGCGCCCATGCCTCTCGGTGGTGTTCGGGGACGGGCGCGACCGGCGGCACGGCGGGCAGGACCGGCAGGCCGGCGGGCTCGGGGGCGGCGGGTTCGGCGGGAGGGGACACGGATGGTCCCTTGTGCTCGGCGGCGGGGCGTTGCGGTGGGGCGGGGTGCTCGGCGACGTCGGTGACGGTCCCGTCCGGGGAGACGATCATGAGCCAAGGGGTGGGGGCGGTCGGCTCGACTGCGCGGGCGCGGACGGGCCGGCCTGCGAGGGCGGCCCGGATCCGCAGCTCTGCGAGCCCCTTCGCCCGCAGGGTTGCAATGTCCGGGTCGGCGGCGAGGGCCTGTCCGTCAATGTCCAGGGCGAGGCCGCCGTCTTGGTCCGTGCGGATCATCATCGAGTAGAGGGGCGTGGCGGGGATGGCAGATTTCTTGGGCATTTACGATCCCTTCGGGAAATAGGGCGGGGCCCATCCAACATATTTGGCACCCCATTTTGATTCGACATCCGACGCTGGCATTACATCAACATATCCAGGACGATGCACATCATTGCTAATGATCATGCCGTCTCCCAGGTATACGGATACGTGGCCGTGAATGTTGCCGGTCTCCCAGTACATGAGGGCGCCCGGGGGAACGTCCCGAGATCCCGGGTGTTTCATGTGTTCGGGCATGACGCGGTAGTGGGTGATTGCGGATCCGACTCCTGCGGCGTTCCATCCGTGGACTCTGGCCGCGAATTCAAGGCATCGCTGCCACCACCTTTTTTCGTTGAGGGCGGGCTGGCTTTTTGCCCACTCGATCGCCTCCGCGGTGGTGCGCCGGTTCCGCACCTCGGCCGGCCAGTCGGAGGCGGTGTCATGGAAGGGAGCTCCGGCGGCCGTGCCGCCCCCGGGGATGCACGGATCCGGCACGGGGCCGGTGGAGGGCAGCCAGTCCGGGACGTCGTCTGAGGCTGTGCCGAGGCGGTCGAGGTTGACGCCGGCTTTGCGGGCGACCGCTTGGGCCTGGCCCTGGCGGGTGGCGTACAGCTCGGGGTGCGCCGAGCGCTGGACGCGCTGGGCTGCGCGGCCGGGCTCCAGCATCTGCCAGACCGGGATATCAACGAGGCCGGGCGGGCGGCCCGGATTCCCACCGAAAAAGAGACCGGAAGACGTCGGAGGATTCGTGATCTCGGCAGGGGTCCCCCACCCTTGCGAAGGGCGCTGCTGGAAAAGGCCGAGTGAGTCCCGGTCGCCGTGGTTCAGATTCTGTAGGCCACTTTCCTGCAATGCAGTCATGAACGCGATGAGCGAGGCGCGGCCGGGCAGGCCTCTTTCCTGCGCCACTCCGTCGATGATTTTTGCGTGGTGGATTTGCTGGTCGAGGATCGGACCGGGCACGTCGTCGATTCCCGACGGGTCGGGCAGTCCGGGAATTTCGCATCCTTCGCCGCCGTTCTTGGCGTCGGACGCCTTTTTTGCTGCTCCGGCGATCAGGGTGGTTGCGCCTAGGCCGAGCATTCCGATCACGGCGAGGACGGCGCCAATGCATCCGGCTTTGGCGAGGAACGGTGCGCTCGCGCGGGCGGCGGCGGCCTCGGCGACATCGCGGGCGTCCACTCAGACCCCCAGCACGCGGGAGACGCGCCACCCGGCGGTGGTGCGGGTGATCTCCACCTGAAGGGTGTCGGTGCGCTGCGTGGTCTCGTACCCGGTGACGGTCAGCGTGGCCGCGACCGCCCGCCAGACCTGCGCTGCGTTGTCGGGGGGCAGGTCGGGGCCGGCCGGGCGGGCGGCGACGGAGCCCGCTTTCGTGGCCTCGCCCCGGCTGACCTGCCGACCCCACCCCGGGGGCTGCTGCTCGGTCAGGTTCCTGGTCAGGTCGGCGGTCGCCCAGGGGGCGGCGCGGCGGGCGCTGGCCCCGTGCGTCCCGTCGGCGAGGGGGTCGCGGGAGAGGTAGGCGCGCACCCATGCCTCGGCGACGTCCTCGGGGCCGGTGTCGGCCGGGACGGAAGGGAGCGGCGGCGCTGGGGCGGGGGCTGCGGTCCTCGAGGACGGGGCGGCGGCCGGTGGGCGGTCGTCCCCGCCGGTCGTCTTGCCGCCGCAGCGGGCGACGGTGCCCAGCACGAGGACGAGGACCAGGACCAGGAGCACCGCGGCGGGGTGCATCGGGCGGTGGCGTACGGCGGCGACGGCGTCCGCGCGTTCACGGCGGGCCGCGCGGCGGCGGGTACGGCGCCACCGCCGCCGGGAGGTGCCCGACGGCGGTTCGTCGTCCACGTCCAGGGCGGCGAGCAGCGCCCGCCAGTCCGGGGCCGGTCCGTCCGGGCCGGGGTCGGGGGTGGGGCGCTGTGCCATGTGCGGGGTCACTCCATCAGGGGCGGGGCGGGGGGTCCGGGAGGGGCGGCTGCGTCCATCCCCTCGGCGGCGGTGCCACCCTGCGGGGCCGGATGACCGGCGGCTGCGGCCGGGGGGCGCGGCGCGGCGCGGCCGACGGCGCGGGCGGCTGCGTCGACCGGCGGGCCGCGCCCTGGGGGCTGGGCCGGACCGTTCTGGCCGTGGTCGAGGCCGCCGAGGCCGGCTGTCCCTGGCCCGTCTGCGCGGGAATCGTCCCTGCGGCCGGGGAGGCCGGCGGAGTGCTCCCGGACGGGGTGGAAACCGTCCTCGCCGTACGCGGGACGGTGCCTCCTGCCTGTCCCTGGCGGGGTCCGGCCGGCTGCGCACCGGCCGGAGCGCCTTGGGTGGTGCCCCGGTTGGTGCGGCGGTTGGCCGCTGCGAGGGTGGCGCCCGGTCCGGTGCCGCCGGGTCCGGTGCCGCGCCCGGGGCCCGTGCCCGATCCGGGGCGGGGCGGCCGTCCGCCCGCCGGGGGCCGGGGTGGCGGAGGTGGGGCTGCTGGCCGTGGGCGCTGCTGCGGCTGGTGGCGTCGCTCGACCGCGTCCCCGATGCGGCGGGAGATCCGGCGGGGGGTTCCGAGCAGGCGGCCGGCCTGCCTGCTGACGCTGCGGGTGGCCAGTGCGCCGAGCAGCGCGCCCGCACCGCTCCCGCCCCCGCCCACGGCTCCGCCGCCGACGATGCCGGTGAGGACGGAGCGGTACCTGAATGCGGAGATGGCTCCGGCGATGGAGAGGGCGGAGCAGCCGAGCCACCCGTAGGTGGGCATGGCCAGCGCGGTGACGAGCTGAATGATCATGACGCCGCCCGCCGCCAGGGTGGTGATGGCGGACTGCATGACGGTGCCGACGAGGGCGTCGATCCAGCGCACGCCCCACTGGCGGGGGCGGCCTGGAATCACCCAGAGGCAGGCGAAGAGCGGCCCGACCACCAGGAGGAACAGCGCGGTCATCATCGCGGCGATGGAGCCGAACAGCAGGACGATCATCAGCACGCCGAAGAGGAGCGCGACGGGGACGGCCACGACCAGGACGCCGGCCCGCTCCAGGGGGCGGTGCCCCTCCCGCCAGGACTTGGATTCTGCGCCGACGTTCTTGTCGACGTGGTCTTGCAGGTACTTCTTCCGCTTCTCCTTGTCGGGGCCGAAGTCGAGGACGGCCCGGCCGTGCTCCTGGCACAGCTCGACCGATCCGAACTCCGCCAGACACCAAGGCAGCGCGGTGTAAACGCGCCACACGGTGTCACTGGCGCGGCGTGAGACCCGGTCGGAGGCGTCACCGGGGTAGGCGGTGGGGTGCCCGAGGGCGAACGGCATCTTGTCGATTCCGCCGCCCGCGCCGATACCCGCGTCCGTCGCGGACATCGCGATCTCGGTCCCGAGCATGCGGCCCTCGTCCACGCCGTCCACCCAGGTCTGCGGGGACGTCAGCAGGCTCGCAGCGGCCACCGCGGAAACCAGCACCCACGCCAGCTCGGACACCGCATTGCCGTCCCCGCGCTGGCTCCTGAGAAAGCCCACGAGGCCGCCCACCGCGAGGGCGGAGGGGAACAGTCCGACCATGACGGCGCCGGCCGATCCGCTGATGGCCTGCGTCAGTGGCCCCTGCACCTGGGGCAGGTCGGCCATTCCGAACGTCCAGCCGGCCAGCGTGCTCACGGCGGAGCCGATGGTGACCAGGATGACCATCAGGATGTCCGCGATCATGTGGAGCGCCGGATCCAGGAAATCCCATTGGCCGTAGTCCTTGTCCAGGGTCCACGTCAGCAGATCCGGATAGGTCTCGTACATCGTCCCGCCGCCCCCGGGAACGCGCGGCGCGGGAAGCAGCCCGCCAACTCCCTTGGGGTCGACGGTATCGGCGTGCGCGGCCCCGGCTGATGCGGCCATCGTGGTGAGCACCGCCATGACGGGGATGGCCAGGGTCCGGCCCCGGGGCCTCCGGCGTGTCACCTGACCACCCGGGACAGGGCGGACAGGGCCGGGTGTTCGGGGGCGGTCAGGTCGGAGTCCGCGACGTCCTCACGCTGGTCCACCCACCACTCGCCAGCCGCGTCCGTCATGCGCAGGGCGATGCGCTCCGTCAGAGTCCTCTTGCCCGGCCAGGCGACGGTGTAGGAGACGATCACGCCCCACCCGTCCGGATGCGCGGACGTGCCCGGCACGCGGACGGGCGGGCGGTCCAGGAGCACGGGCCCGAGGGCCGGGCCGCCGGGGTCCGGGGTCTCGGGAACGGGGTGCCGCTCGTGGCAGGCGGTCCGCTCCTCAGCCGACATGAGGGAGCAGGCGGTGCTCCAGTCCTCTGCCACGACGGCCCGCATGTAGGCGCGGGCCCGGTCGGCGGCGGCGCCCGAGGGGTCCGCCGCCGTGGTCTCGCCGTTCTTCCCCGTACTCGAGGTGGAGCAGCCGGCCGCGAGGGCGGCGAGCAGGACCAGGGCCACGGCGGCGGGGCGGGAGGAGAGGGTCATGCGGGGACTCCGTCCGGGGCGGCCTCGGCGTCGGCCTCGTCGGCTGCTGCGCGGGGCGATGTGTCGAGGTCGTCGAGCAACTCGGCGGTGGGGATGTCCCACTGGACGGCCGCCGCACCGAATCTCGGGTCTCGGATGATCGAGTGCCCGTGCCGGATGCGGTCGCGGTCGCTGTCATCGATGGCAAGCCTGCGGATCCGCTCCCGGGTGGCCGGTCCGACCGGCAGGCCGAGCAGTTCCGCGAGGGCGTCCTGCTGCGGCGCGCTGGTGAGCTGAAAGCCGACCACCATCGCCAACTGTTCGATGACTCCGGGCAGCATCAGAATCCCGGTCGCGTCCTGCGTGTCGAGTCCGAGGCGCACGCCGAGTGCGCGCCCGACCCTGGCGATGTAGTCGAGGAAGTGCCGGCCTTGCGCCGTGCCCGTCAGCACGTGCACTTCGGGAACCATGACCGTCTTGGGCAGAGTGCGTAGGTCCGGACGGCCCGCAGTGGTGACTCCGTAGGCCAGGACCGAGTGCACCACTGCGACCGACAGCGCCTGTACGGACGTCCACCGCTCCCGCTCCTCGCCCACTCCCGGCAGGGCCAGACCTGGCAACTGCACGACCCACACCCCGGGCCGTGTCGTCAGCGCGGGGGCCGCTCCACGTTCCGGGCGCCCCATGAAGAGAGCGCCGTGCGGGGTCTGCGACAGCTCGAAGAGCGCGTCACCGGTCGCACGGGCCACCGGGTCCGCCTCGTCGCGCAGATGCTGGAGAACCTGCCACGTCGCGGGAGTCGGGGAACTGCTGATCACCGCGTTGGTAGCGGCCTGCAGAGCGACCTCGGCGCCCGCCGCCCGCAGGTGCGGCGGGGTCACCAAGGAGAGCTGCGCGGGGACTTCGGCCCGCGCGGCGTCCCTGCCGGCCTCGGCCAGGAGCGGGATCAGGTCGGCGGCCCCGGCGTGCGCGCGGTTCATCTTCACCAGGCGGGTTGGAAGCCCGTACCGGTCCGCCGCCACCGTCAGGCCCCCGAGGTCGCCTTTGAAGTCCAGCGCCAGGGCCCACGACCCGTGGAACGCGGCTTCCAAAGCCATCATCATCATCGCGGTTGTCTTGCCGCGCCCGGACCTGCCAATAAGGGCCACCGTGGTCGCGTCGCGGCCGTCCGCCACGGCCGGGAGCCGCACCACCCCGGGGGTGGAGCCGGTCAGGTAGCCGATCACGGGGCCCGTGTCGGAGCCGACGCGGGCGCCGCCCCACCACCAGGCCCCCGCCATCGCGGACGTGTCGCGGGTGTGGCCGAGGTCGGGCACCCGCACCCGGTCGCCCGCCCACGTCTCCAGCCACAAGGCGCGCTGCTCGTCGGTGCCGACCTGGACCGTGATCCCGTAATCGCCGTAGTGGGCGGTCACCGCGTCCACCCGGGCCCGCAGGTCCTCCAGGCTGGTGGTACTGGTGACCACCACCCGGGGGTGGTCCTCCACGAGGGACAGTTCCTCGCGCTCCAGATCGGCGCGCAGGTCCGCCATCACCTCCCCGGCGTCGATGATGACCTGGCCCGGGTCCCCGATCGCGTGGGTGGCAGCGCTGTGCTTCTGCTCCCGGACCTGCTTGGCCGTCTCGTCGGTGCGGGCGATAGCGACGCGCTTCGGCAGGACCCGCAGACGCACGGAGGCTTCGGGGCTCACCGGGACGAGCAGATCCGCAGCGGCCTCGGGGTCCTGGTCCTCTTCGTCGGGCGGGAGGTAGACGACCTCAGCCAGGGTGCGCAGCCACTCCCCCGGCCCCGGGCTGGCCATTCGCTCCGGCCAGGTCGGCATCGTCAGCACCGCCACCCACGCGACCACGTCCCCGGCCGCGTCCACCATCCGCAGATGATCGGGGTAGGGCAGGGCGCGGCCCTGCGTGAGCGCGGCCAGCGTCGCCCCGGTCACCAGGGAACGGCCCGCGACCGGGGCCGGGATGCCCCGGTGCTGCTCCCTGGTGACCATCCACGCGAGGGTTTCGACGGTGGCCATCTGGCACCGCCAGGGCGAGGACTCCAGGCGCCGGCCGAGACGGCGGGCGGCGGTGTACCAGGTGGCCAGCTCCCGCGCGGGCACCCCGGGCGCGGACACCCCGGCCGCGTCGGTCACCCGCCGGGCGGCCGGGGTCTTGCGGGCGCCGAGGCGTACGCCGAGCAGCACGTGACGGATCGGCAGGGCGATCTGGTCGAGGCGATCCGCGCGGTGCTCCGCCCACTCCTGCCACCGGCCCGCCCGGTACATGTGCGCGGCCTCGTCGCGGTAGTCGTCGGCCGAGTAGGGCGCCCACAGCACCCGCAGGTGCACATCCATGCCGGCCAGGACGGAGGTCAGCGTGGTCTCGGCGCGGGCCTGCTCCGCGTCTCGCTCCGCCTCGCTCAGCAGGTCCGAATTGCTGGTCTCGCAGGTCCACCAGGCCCACGCCTCGCCCTCGGTCAGGACCAGGCCGTCAGCAATCCCTGCGTACCGGGGCGGCGGGGCGGAGCGGGCCCCGCCGACCCCCAGCAGCGTCGAAACCTTCTCCAGCACCTTCACGTGCTCCGCCCCTTCCGGCGGCCACGGCCGGCCGCCTTCACGATGTGGTCCGGCCCGTAGAGCGGAACCGTGTGCGCAAGCTCGACCGCAGGACCGGCGCCCGGGACCGATTCGGCCCCGGCGGTACCGAGCAGCCGGGCAGTGGTGGCTTCGCCGAGATTCCGGGCCAGCGCGGGGGCCAACCGCGACCAGCGGGCGGCGCGCGGAATCCACTCCGACCGGTGCGCGAGGACCCGGCCGCCGCAGATCACCGGGCGGTGCCCGTGCAGCTGGTAGTGCGCGCCGATCACCCACCCGGCCAGGACGGTGCGCCGGTCGCAGGTCTTCGACGGCTTCGCGCCCATCACCGTGAAGAGAGACGGCGGGAGGATGTAGAGGGTCAGCCAGCGAATGGAAGGGAAACCAACCAACGGGAATACCAATAGGTCCCACACCACAAATGCGACCACGCCGAGGAGCAGCGTGCGCCGCACGACACCTTTCCCCAGGTCAACCCCGAGGAGTTCATGCTGCCGCGGCTCCAGGCGGCTGAAATATCCGGTGTACGTCATCCCCTGACGCATCAGGTAGAAACCGCCTTGGCGATATCGGTCACGAGCGTAACCGCCGTCTCTGGAATGAAAACGAAGATAGCCGAGAAGATTGCAGATCCCCCAAAGCTCAGCTTTTTATTGAAGTCCTCCGACCACGAGAGCCCCACCGCCTTAATGGCACATGAGCACATCAGGACGGCCGCACAGAGGGGCAGTACAAATCCTTTGAGACCTGCGCCGGTAATCGCCGCCGCAAGAATGACGTCGTGAGACATTCCTCTCTCCTTCTGGTCAGGACAGGTCGTCACCGGAGATTCCGGCGACTTGCCAGCGCCCGGCACGGGCGCTTTCCACACGGGTGAGAGTCACGCGATATGCCTGCGTGATCTCGCCCCCGCCAACCCCCCACACCACCCGGGCGACGCCCCACCGGTCCGCGCCCTTTCCCGGCGCGGCCTCCCACGACTGCACGGTGCGCAGCTCCACCCCGGCCGCCAGGGCCGGGACGATCGCGCCCGGGGCCGCCGCCTGGGCGGCCCCGCCCAGCGACCAGGCCTTGAAAAAGTCGGTCACCGGTGCGCGTGTCTCGGCCGAGAACTCCTGGTCAGTGGTCCTCGTCGCCGGGTCGGGTGCGGCGGCGCCCTCCTCGGGGACGCCGAGGAGCGCGGGCGGGCCGCTCACGGCCAGGCGGCCACCGCTGCCCACCACGACGGGCACCTCCAGGGCGATCCACCGGGCCGGGCCCGTCCCCGATACGACCTCGGCGTCCACGCGGACGCGGGCGCGGCCGGCTTTGCCGACCGCGACCGGGCCGGGGATGACCAGGCCGGCCGACTGCACCCCGGCGCCGTTCCATCCGAGCTGCGGATCGACCCCGGCCGCCAGGACGGCCGACAGCTCCCCCGCCCGGTCCGCCCTCTTGGTCTCGTCCCAGGTCAGATACGCGCGGGCGGCCCGCACGGCAAGGGCGCGCGCGGCGTCCTCGGGGTAGGCCGCGGTGGTCGGGCCGGGCGCGGGCGCGGCCTGCGGTGCCGGGCCGGAGTCCGGGGCGAGGAGGGAGTTCAGGCAGGTCACCGTCACGAGTGCCGCCACGCCCCAAAAGGTGAGTTGCCCCGCCCTGGCCAGGCCTTTTGGCCTCTCCTGGACCACCGCCCACGGGGCGCCCGCGCCTACTCGGGCGGGTGGCCTCGGGGCACTCTCCGCCGGGGATTCAGCGGCTGCGGCGACCCACGGGTTTACGGGAGGCCCTCCCGGTGGCTCCTTCTTCTTCCTGTTCCACATGTTCGCCAAACGATTTTGACGGCGTACGGACACCGCCCCGCAAGTAAGTCCACCCGTTCGGGAACGAGGATTCGGAGAGTTCGATAACGAGACGCGAATAGGCCCGGCGGGCTTCCGGTCAGGCCGCATCCGCATTCTCTTCCGGGGCCCCGAATACACTCTCCAGCTCGGCGCGGGTATAACACGCATTACCCCGGACCATCTCCCCTTCGGGGAATGGCTTGCCTGCCTTGATCCATGCGCTCTTGAACTGGCGGGCCGCCCCCGGCGCCTTGCGGATGATCCCCACGGCGCAGGCCTGAGCGATGGTGTAGCGCTGCTCCTCCACCCCTTCGGCCGCCACCTGGTCCGCGAGCTCCGCCAGGTCGGCCGCCACGGCCGTACCCGCTCCGCCCCCTGACGCTGCCACCGGACCTGACACGTCAGACACCGGCTTTGACCTGGGCATAGACCCCTGTGTCAGAACGGCGTCGGTGTCAGTGTCAGGTGTCAGGTCCTCCCGTCCGCCCGCGTAGCGGCCCCCCGGAAGGAAGTCGGCCACGGCCGCCGCGGAGTCCGCCCGCGCAATGTCCCGGGCCGTGATCCACGGGGCCGGGGCGCCCGCCTCCCACCAGGCCGGGGCCGGCGGGCAGGCATCCAGCAGCCCGGCGACCTGCGGCGTGATGTACGCGTACTGGATTTCTTCGGCCCGCTCCACCCGCCCATCCGCGAGCGTCTTTTTCCGGCGCCGCCCTTTAAGGGAGATCACGCCCCGGCCCTGGATTGTTTCGTCATAGTCCACCAGCGGGGCACTGACTCCGTAGGCCACGGCCCACGACGGGGCGCTGACCTCTCCGACCACCATTTTCGTGCCGACCTGATCACGGGCCATGGTGGACCCGAAGACGTCCAGGCTGAATTGGTGGGTGCCGAGGACCACGCGGTGATTGGAGCTGCGCCCCTGCATCAGGATGAGCTGAATCCAGATCAGGACCGGAGGGAATCCGCGCTCTTTGATGATGTATTTCCACCAGGCCGCGACGAATTCGCGGAAGCTGGGCATTTCGTCAATGACGAGAAGTCGACCGATCGGAGCATCCGCCCCCGCATATCCGCGATAGCGGCGGCTGTTGTATTTCTCGGCCGCCATCATTGAGACGAAGAATTCGGCCACGGCCATGCAGCATTCATAGGTTTCCGTGTGGATCCGCACACCAGATTTTCCGTACGCCTCCGAAAGTGAATTCTGTTTCGGGTCGATGACGGTGATGAGCCATCCGGCCATGCGGGCCGCCACGAGCGGAATGTAGATGATGCTCGATTTACCGGACCCGGTTTCACCCGAGACTCCGATGTGTGGTGTGGCCGTGCCGGTGTGCACGTAGGCCGGCCCGTCCAGGGTCTCCCCGAAATGAATTCTCAGCGGGTCACCAGTCGGAATCCACTCCACTGATTTCGGGAGCACCCTCGGCGTTTCGGGGGCTGCATTTCGCACCCACTCCACGAAGGGCGCGGCGACCGTACGGCGCCAATGCGCGGTCCACTCCCCCGGGAGCCGACCCGTCACGAGTGTGTCGACTGCCCGCGTCCCGGCCTCGCCGCCGGGCCACCCGGCGGGCAGGCGGACCACAACCCGCGCCCCGGGCACGGTGACGTCCTCGGGCAAGTGCAGCCAACGGCTCCGCCGCTCCCGCTCCTCCACCCCCAGCACGGGGCGCAGCGCCGCCCACATGCCAGGCCCATGCACAAGATCAGCGCTCGCCGGGCGCGGCCTCCACCAGCCGAGGACCGCCGGGCCCGTCACCGCCGCCGCCACACCGCTGAAGGCCAGGACCACGGCCACGGCGGCCACGGCCGACCACCAGCCGAACCAGGCCGACACGGCCACTGCAGGCACCGCCAGGCGGACCGCCGTACGGGCCGCACGCGGCCAGCAGGACCACCGCCGGGCCCCGGCCGCAACCGCGCGCAGCGCCCCGCCGCCCTCCTTCTCGTACGGGCCCGGATCGGCGGCGAGGTCGGCGGCGGTCCGATCTCGCCGCACCTGCGTCCCCGCGCACCACCAGGTTGCCGACGAGGACGGGTCACCGGGCTTGAGATCCCGCCCGGACAGGAAGCGAACTGGCATCCCATCCGCGGCCCGGGTCGGCGCCGCCGTTCCGTGCCGCCCCGCTGCCCTCTCCCTATGCCGCTGCTGCGCCAGCGCCCCAGCTGTCGGAACACCGATCATCACGGCCGCCAATGCCGCCTTCGCCGGCTCCTCCGCCACCCATGCCCACACCCCGTGCATCCGCCGCCTGCCCTTCCGTCCAGAGGGCTAAGTGGCCCCCCATGCAGACCAACGACGGCAGACCGCAGCGGAAACCCCCGTATGACGACGCGACACGCGGTCGGATATTCCGGTCAGCCGGCCGACGACCGAGCAGCAGCATGAGTCGTCCTGGGCACCCCACGGCAGCTGAAGCGCCTCTCGGTCAGCCGGACTATCCGAACAGATCAGGATGGGAAATCGTGGCTCCCGAAAGATCAAGCGCGATGGCGATACAGATCCCTCGTACGTCTCGGTCTGCCGCGCCAAGAGCGTGGACGCGACGCCAGCCCACCGTCAATCTCAGCTCCATGACACCAGCTGACACCTGACACTGACACCGGCGCCCACAATCAGGACCTGATCCCGTCCCAGGTCAGCGCGGGTTCTGACGTGTCAGGTGTCAGGACGCCCCGGCCCTACGCGACGGGGAACACATAGGTAACCGCTGGAGCACCGCTCTCCCCACCCGGCGGGTGGCCGCAGCATGACCACCACGACAAGCAAGGTCACGGGCGGGTGGGATTGGCACACTACGGAACAAGGGCGGCGCCGCGGGGGCCGAGTACAGCAACCAGGCGGACCGTGCCTTGACATGGATGGCGCCGGGCGGGATTCGCGATCGGGCGCGTACCGATGGCAGCTTGCTGTACCACGTCGAGAAGCCGCAGGACGCGGTGACGGTAATGACTGAGAGCACGAACGCGTCACTGCTGGACCTTTGGCGTGCTCAGGGCCCAGGGCCCAGACGCGGAGCAGAGCGCAGTCACTCGACGGGGGGAGTAGCCCCCTCTCGTAGTGGGACAACGTCGCCGCACTCTTGTGGGTCCGGAGGAATGCCTGTTCCAAGGTGAGACCCCGAGGTCGCAGTGGGCGTGATCACCTGGTTCACAGGCCCTCCGCGACGCCAGATCGATGGGCTAGTAGGCCAGTCGAAGTTCCCTGGACCCGGTTCCTGAGCGCAGGTCATACCCCATGCCAGGTGCTCTGCTTGGCGATCACGGTCGACGGGATGTCCAGCTGCTCTTCGAGTAGTTCACGAGTCGGTGACCAGACCAGAATGAACTCCGCACATTCGGCGCCCGCGGTTGCATCGGATGCTCGTCGCCGACCACCGCCCTTCACGAAGCTCGGCCGCAGCGGTCTTTGAAGCGTTCCATCACTGGCCTAGGGCGTGTTTTATAACTGGGGTCCGTGGCTCGCCCCGTGCCGTGATGATCTCGGTGTGGGGCGAGGGGATCTTTCAGATGACCAGGGGGCAGTGCTGGGGCCGTTGTTGCCGGTCGCGGTGTTGGGCAGGCCGTCGGTGTGCCGGCGGCGGTTGATCGACGGGATCCGCTGGCGGGTGCGGACCGGTGCCCCGTGGCGGGATCTGCCAGCCGAATACGGTCCGTGGCAGACGGCCTATGGGCTCTTCCGCCGGTGGCAGCGTGATGGTGTCTGGTCGGCGGTGTTGACCGGGTTGCATGCCCGGGCGGACGCGGCCGGTCTGATCACCTGGGAGGTGAATGTCGACTCCACGGTCTGCCGGGCCCATCAGCACGCGGCCGGTGCCCGGCGCGCCGGCCAGGCTCAGAAGGAGCCGCCGGGAGGCAACCAGGACGAGCCCGACGACCATGGCCTGGGACGGTCCCGCGGTGGCTGGACCGCGAAGATTCACCTGGCCTGTGACCAGGGGCAGAGGCCGTTATCGCTGCTGGTCACAGCCGGTCAGCGGGGAGACAGCCCACAGTTCACGGCCGTGTTGGAAGCCATCCGGGTTCCTCGCCTCGGGCTGGGCCGGCCACGGGTCCGTCCATTGCGGGTACGGGGCGATAAAGCGTATTCGTCGCGCGCGAACCGTGCCTATCTGCGTCGGCGCGGGATCCGCCGCACGATCCCGGAACCGGCCGATCAGGCCTGCCACCGCAAACGGCGGGGCATGGTCGGCGGGCGGCCTCCGGCCTTCGACCGCGAGGACTACAAGGCCCGGCACGCGGTCGAGTGCGGCATCAACCGGCTCAAGCGCAACCGGGCGGTCGCCACCCGGTTCGACAAGCTCGCCGTCCGCTTCAAAGCGACTGTCCTCATCGCCGCGATCGGCGAATGGATATGACGGGCCTGAGCGGTCGGTTCCTGCACGAGCACGACGCATCCTGGCTCACTGCGGGCTGGGACATGGCACCGCTGCCCTCACGGTCGCGCAGTGGCTTCCCAGGCGGCAGTGACACACCCTTCTTCCCAATGCCACCACTCCTTCGTCTCGCCGTGCTCCAACAGCTCACGGATTTTCAGCAGGTCTGCCTGTGGCGGGACATCCAAGGCCACCATCCCGAACCGCTCGACGCCTTCGCCCGTCGTGCCGAGGCGATGGAAGACCTCCAGCACGCTCTGCCGGGCGGCGGCTGAGCCAGCGTCCTTCAGCACGATGAGCCGGATGGTGCAGTTCTGCGAAGACTGCACCGTTTCTCCGGCCCAGAGAACACCGTCGTCATCCGGTTGAACCCGGATGACGTCACCACTGGCGACTCCGCGGACGAACCAGGGAGTGTTGTCCAGCCGCACCGTGCCACCGCAGAGGTCGACAGCCCACAGGCTCTCGACACTCGCCGGCGGCCATCCGTCCTCGTCTATCTCCATGCGGAAATGGACCTTCACGTGGTCGTCACTGATGTTCGTCACCGAACCATCATCCACTTCGCATCCACCAGACCAGACTGCGGAGCACGGAGGTGCGTATCTCCGGACCCGACTGGCAGCCCGCGACGATCGCCGACCGCCGCCAGATGATCGGCTTCTAAAACACGGACTAGGTGCGGCGGAGATGGCGGGCTCGTTTGTGGTTCTGCTCGGTTGCGAGGTACTTCCGCAGCCGTGCGCCCTGGGGGCACCACATCTCGCGAGGGCACCGGTCACAAGTAGCCGCGTGGCGTTCATAGTCTTTCGCGGCGGCTTCGAAGGCCTGACTGCCGCGCTGCCGTGCCACCGCCGGTTGTACCGGAGGCCCGACAGTCCCCGGCGGCTGGTCCTCTTCTGGCGAGGCGGGAGTATCCACCCGAGGTAAGTCAACGACATCAACCATCTCGTGGTGAAGAGCTTGGTGGGACCTGGTAGGGGCGTCATGCGACGCCTCCTGAGCCGTCACATGACGCCCCGTGGGTCCGTCATGTGACGCCGTCTGAGTTTCAGTCGCCGGCTCGCAGGTTGCGTCACGTGACGCAGCCTGCACGCGGCCGGGGCTTTCGTCATGCGCAGTCACGTGACGCCCCGTGGACTGGGCCCGCTTATGGCGGAGCCGGCGATCGTGCTCCGAGCTGGACGGCACAGCCAGAGCGCGGTCCCACTCGAGTCCGATGCCGGTCTCCGCGTCGGCGCCGAGTGGGAATGTGCATGCATACGTTGCCGGCCTGGGGTGTCGTCCGCCGCGCGCGTTGGCTGTCTTTCTGATCAGGTACATGGCTTCAGCGGCGAGGAGCACCTTCTGAACGGTTTCCTTGCTGCACCGGCCGATCGCCATGAGAGTCTCGGTGCCGAGGAATGCGTTGGCTCCGTCTGAGTCAGCGGCCTGGCCCACGGCCTGAAGGATCGCGAAGAACGATGCCCCCAGGGCCTTCCACTGAGGCTGGCTCCTGGCTGCTTTGGGGACGTGCTTGGCGGAGCGGACCAGGAACCAGCGCCATGAATGAGCGGGCGCCCAACCGCGCTTGATCTCTCCGGGCGTGTCATCGCCGTATCCGTCGATCATGGTGTCCAGAGTACCGCTCACGTTTCCCTACGGGCAACTCCGTATCGATCTAGGCAACTGGAGCGCCAGTGAGCCGACCAGGACTCCCTTTGGGTCAATCGAGGTCGATAAGATGTGCGCCATGGACAACGCAACGAAGCAGCAGGCCCAAGAGGCGGTGACCGAGCTCGAACTGAGGTTCATCGAGGCCGTCGAACACGGAAGACTCCGCGCCGGACTCACCTACGAACAGCTCGGCAGCTTCGTCGGCATGTCCAAGAGCCAGATCAGCAAGCGCCAGGACGGGCTGATCAAGTACACCCTGCGCGAGATGTACTACATCGGCCAACTACTCGGCGTGGACCCCCTCGTCATGGCCGCAGGCCTCGGCACATGGCTCACCCGCGTCCAACCCGAAGAAGTCCGCCACCGCCTGGACAGTCTCGACACCGCTGGCAGCCACAAGGAGCGGAACAGAACCGTCTCTGAATGATGTCCGTCAACGACTTGCGTATGTGCTGGAGCTGAACTCTCGGGTCAGCTCGCTGGACTCGACGGGCCGGTCGCGCCCCCTATGCGGAGCAAGACAGAGACGCGCGAATTGCCAGATCTCCACACGGGCCGCGACAGCCTCGCACTCCTCGCTGTGCGGCTGAATTCCGTGACCGTGGCGGGACCTGATCACCGACATCCGCACGCTGCGTGTCGACTCGTACGGCGTCGCCGAGTGGTTACGGTCCCTGCAGGTCGGGCACGAGTAGCCCAGCACCTGGCGCACGCCGCACAGCGGCCCGCCGGAGGAGAGTCCCTATCCTGCGGGCCCTGCCTATCTGATCCTCAAGCCCGAATGGGCCGGATCATCGAGGCGTACACGGGTGAGTCGGGGAACGGCTGCTGCGTGCCGATTGTGGAGTATCCCCACGCCTCGTAGACCGCCTGCACCGCTCCGTCGCCGGCCGCCGGGTTCACCAGCAGGGTGACGCGCTCTTCCCTGCGCTGCGCCAGCCAAGCTTCGTGGAGCTGCCAGGCGACGCCGCTTCCTCGCCACGGCTTCCTCACAACAATCTCGTTGAGCGCGACCGTCCGCCTGCCGTCCTCAGTGGTGAAGTCCGCGGGCAGCGGATTCTTCATCGCGGACCACCAGGCGGTATCCGCTCCGAGCGGGACCCCGAAGCAAAAGCCCACGGGTTCGCCGTCGTCGTACCCCATCACCGCTGACCATCCCGGTCGTGACGAGTACGTGGTCAGGCGGTCGTTGAACCGGTCACGGGCATTGAACTCGGTGTTCAGGCCGAAGTCGCGATGGCGGACTTCGACGTGGATGTCGAGGATGTCCTCCCGGATGAGTGGCAGACGCTCCGCCGTCACCTGCTTGATCTCGACCGTCACGGTTGGGTTCCCTTCGCCTCGGTGTAGCGGTTTGTCCACTCCACGGCGCTGCGGGTGTTTGGCGCCACGGCAGCCAGTTCTCGGTGGAAAGTGTGGAGCAAGGTGCGGGTGCGCCCTGCCAGTGAATCACCCGCGTCCTCGGGAAGGACCGTCAGGGCTGTTGTACAGGCGCGCTCGATCTCGCCCTGCCGAAGCTGGATCAGCGCGAGGGTGGCGGAGTAGTAGGCCTTGTTGCGGAGCAGGTCCGGTCGTAGGCGCGTCAGGGTCATGTGCAGGAACGCCTCCGCCTCCGCGTGGCGCCCGGTGTCCTCCATGACCAGGGCCGTCAGGCCGTTGAGTTCGGCCTCGTCGTAGAAGCCGATCCACGAGGGCCGCTGGGCGGCGGGGTCCGCCTTGCGGAGGGACGTGCGGGCGTGGTCGAGCGAACGGAGCGCACTGGTGTACTCACCTACCTGCGCCTGGGCCCCAGCAAGGCGGGCGGTGGCGAGGGACCGGTACAGCGGATCCCGGCGGCACGCGGCGGAGCTGCGCCCGGCCTCGGCTGCGGCCAGGGCCTCGCTTCGGCCACCCAGCCGCTGACCCGAGAGAAGTACTTGGTGACTCCAGAGGCGGAGCTCTGCCACAGGGTCCTGCGCGAGGCGTGCGTAGCGGAGAGCTCGGTCGAAATGGCGCTCCGCCCGCTCGGGCTCGCGGGCGTCGATCGCCGACCACAGGGCGGTGCCAGTAAAGGCCGCAGCGCTCGCGTAGAGGCGGTTCTTCACACGAGTCGAGGCCGTGCCCACGTTGATCCGTTCCAGGGCGTGATGGGCGAACGCCAGGGCGCGGGTCTCAAGGGTGATGGTCCCACCGGTGGTGTTGTCGGCCGCCACAAGTTCGCTGAACCTCTGCTCCAAAGCATCGACGTCGCTCATTCCGACGCGGGGCCTGGCAGTGGCATCGGGGACGGACAGCAGGGTGGCCGCGGCGAACGAGACCGCGCCGGCGGTGAAGTGACGACGATCCACGGGATCCTCTGGTGCTGAGTCGGGGTGCGCAGACGACCTCGCAGGGCGAATGAACCCGAGTTCCTCAGCGCTCACCCCGAATTCTGCTTCCAGGGCTCTGCGCTGTCGCTCCTGCGGCCAGCGAGTATTACCCCCCAGCCAGTTCCTGATGTGCCGGACTTGTAGGGTTCCGGGTCGTCCCGTCAGCCACTCGATCTGCGTATTGAGCCGTTTGGCCAGCTCAGCGCGGGATAACCCGGCTGCCGACATGCGCCCGGCCAAGTGGACGTTGTCCGTCATGTACTCAACGTAGTCCGCAGCGCCTCACCGTGACGGTAAAGAACGTAAAAATTACCCCCGTCTCGCAGGGAGATGACCCTGCGAATTGCCTCTCACCGCGCCAGAGTTCTGCGGTTACCTCGGTTACCGGTGGGCGACCACCGCCGTAGACGTCGCACCGCCCGCACGGAGGTTCGTGTCATGTCCGCAGCACTGAAGAACGCGTACCCGCTCGATGATCCAACCACCGGCAACTGGACGGACCGGGACAACGCGGTCGAACGCCGGTGGACGAGGCTCGGCGGCCGGCCCATCCAACAGGCCGATCCGCTGGCACGGCTGTTGGGCTTTCGCACGGACGGAGTACGTGCTGCCTGCGAACGTGCCCGGCAGAACGGCCGAATGCTCAAGGTCGTCCGCTACGTGCAGACACCGGAGCACGAGGCGGCCGCCCAGTCGCGGCCCTGGAACTAGTGGCTCGCTCCAGGCATTGGCTGGTACGGGACGAGATGTGCCTGGATCCAGCAGGGCCCGCACTCCTCGAGTACCGGCCGGGCCTGTCGGCCGCACGGCGCCTACTGCGCGCCGGCTTCGCAGACGGGCTCGTGGTGCCGACGTACGAGCACATCAGCCCCGACCTGCGGGAGTACGAACGCTTCCTCAAACAGATGGCCGAACGCGGCTGGTTCGTGGCGCTGGCGTTGGCAGAGACCGGCCGGTGAGTGGCTCAAGGACGTGGGTGGACCGGCAGCGGTGGGTTGACCGGCAGCTGTGGGTGAATCGGCGGTTCGGAGTGGGGTGGCGGCAGTGGATCTTCTGCACGCTCATGGTCCTGCTGTGGCTGTGCGTGATCGTGGCGTACGCCCTGGCAGCGGAGTGGGATGGGGATGAACATGGCACACAGCAGAGCGGCGGAGAGGACGGCGCTGCCCGTGCGTACGCCACAGCAGCAATTGAGGCGCCGAAGGTTTCTGGAGAAGCTGGAGCCCACCAGCGAGAACCTCTTTGCCGTTGCAGTCCGCGACTATCTCTCGGCGAGCGGCGCGGGTTGGGGCCGGATCAGGACCACGGGAGGGGAGGGGCAGTGATGCAGGGTGTGGACGTGGGCATGTCGCGGCTGGTGCCGGCCGATTCCGTGGAGGCGCTGCGCAAGCGTATGGACTGGGACCGGTTCTACGCGAATCCGGAACCACAGGAGAACCTGCCGTTCACGAAGGTGGAGCTGGAGGGGATCCGGCGGCACGTCCTCGAAGCGGGAATGAGGACGGCCGTGGACGTGGGCAGCGGGTGGGGTGTGCTGGCAACGGCGCTGGCCCGCGAGGGCCTGCGGACGACTGGCTACGACTGGTCGCCGGTTGCGGTACAGCGGGCACGCGAGTTCTGGGCCGCCGAGAAGCGGCTGTCGTTCGAGGTCCACGACTTCCTCACGGACACCGCGCCGCGTGCTCTGGCCCCGGGCAGCGCGGACCTCTTGGCTTGCCGACTGGTGTTGCCGTACCTGGAGTTGCATCGCTTCATGACCGACGCCCGTCGCTGGGTGAAGCCCCGCACAGGGGTGGTGTACGTGGTGGTGCAGGTATGGGAACGCCAGCAGGACGGTTACTGCCGCGGCTACCCCGACGAGATCATCGAGCAGCTTCGGGAAGGTTGGCTGCATACCGAGCGCTGGGACCTTGACTGGTCGACCGAGTTCACGGCGCTGGCCTTGACCGGCCCGAAGGGCTACTGACGAGGCCAGCGGCGACCGAGGTTGCGATCCGAACCGCTTGTCGACCGGAGGCAGAGATCCCCGGATGCCTACGGGGCCGACCCATCTCCCGCGGCTATCGGGCCCGGCAGCCTATATACCCCGGCACTTGGGCGGCAACCTGGCTAGCGTCGCCGCACACCGTCCCATGCCGCACGGCAGCTTTCTTCGTACGGCGCCGGCCAACACCCGCTGAGCGGGGGTCGGCTCGGGAACCCAACCACACAACGACTAGGCGAAGCAGGAATTCGAATGACCCAACTTGAGACCGCTCCCCCTGAGCTACTGCGCGCCGCGATGGTCCGTGCGCTGCATGACCAGGACGCGATCGTCTCCAAGGCCGTGGCGGCAGCCTTCGCTGCCGTGCCCCGGCACAAATTCGCGCCCGAGGTCCCTCTGGAGCAGGCTTACGACCTTCACGGCCTCCTGCCGGTGAAGAAGGACTCGTACGGCCTGAACATCAGTGTTATCTCCGCGCCCCACCTGCAAGCGGTGATGCAGGAACAGGCTGGGGTCGAGCCCGGTATGAGGGTGCTGGAGATCGGTTCCGGCGGCTACAACGCCGCGCTCACCCAGGAGCTCGTCGGCCCTGACGGGGAGGTCATCTCCCTCGACATCGACCCCGATGTCATCGACCGGACGCGGCGGTATCTGGATGATGCCGGATACGGCCAGGTCAAGACCCTGGTGGCCGACGCCGAGAGTGGGCTGGCGGGGCTCGGGAAGTTCGACCGGATCATCGCGACGGTAGCCACGTGGGACATCCCCCCGTCGTGGATCGAGGCCCTGACCAAGAACGGTCGGCTTGTCACCCCGCTGACGGTGTGCGGAACGACCAGGTCGGTGGCGTTCGAGCGCGATGCCGACGGTCTGGTCAGCCTCTCGTACCGGCTGGCGAGCTTCGTTCCGATGCAGGGCGACGGCGCTGCCCCTGACCGCAAGGTCATGCTGCGCGAGGGCGTTGCCCTGCAGACCGACAACGAGGATGTCCCGCTCAACGCGGCGGCATTGGGCCGTGCCCTGGAGGGCGACCGGCTGGAGCTCTGGTCCGGGGCGGCCTACGACCTGCCCGACGAGCTGGAGTGGTTCATCAGCCTGAACCTGCCGAGCCCGGCCCGCCTGCACGCGGGCAAGGACGTCATCGACAGCGGTCTCGTCGAGCCGTCGGCGCGGCTGGGCGTGGCCGCCCTCGTCAGCGAGGACAGCATCGCCTACCGCACCCGCCGCCCCAACACGACGACCGGCACAGCCGGGTTCGAGAGCGGCGTCGTGGCCCACGGACCGCAGGCCGAAGTGCTCGCGGAGCAGTACGCGGAGCTGCTGCGCCGGTGGGCGCAGGATCACCAGCGGCGCGGGGCCGCAACGATCCGGTACGTACACGGTGAAGCCCCGTCCCCGCTGCCCCCGGGCGCGGCGCGCAAGCGCCACGGCTACGTGACCGTGACCTGGGCCTAAGACCCCCGGGTCCATCAGGGCCCGGGTCATCGCACCATCCATTCACCATCCCAAGGAGGGGACCCGATGACGGTTCAGATGGAGCACACGGCCACGCCGACGGCGCCGGCCGCGGAGCAGGGCGACGACAGTTTCGACCTGGACATCACGATCGTGGAGGGCGGCGCCGCCGCGGACCAGCTCATCCGGCTGACCGGCGACGGCTGCAACTCCACCTGCGCGTCCGCGTGTGTCAGTTGCCCGTAGCCGCAACCCATCACCGCGGGGGGGGGGGAAAAAACCCGGGGGGGGGGGGGGGAACAACCCGCCACCAAAAAGCGAAGGTGTTGGGGGGGTTTGGTGGGAACAGTGCGGGGGA